>JBFYOO010000159.1:0-7545 GCA_041303785.1 Micrococcales bacterium | reverse complement strand
ACAGTTTCGGCGTATCGCCGGCGACCATTCGAAATGACATGGCACTGCTCGAAGACGAGAAGCTAATCGTTGCACCACACACCTCGAGCGGCAGGGTGCCAACCGACAAGGGCTATCGCCTGTTTGTCGACAGGCTTGGCGAAGTCAAGCCGCTTAGCATTCCTGAGCGCTCGGCAATTGAAACCTTCATGCAGGGAAGCGCAGACCTCGATGAGGTGCTCGGCCGAACCGTTCGCTTGCTTGCTCAACTAACCGACCAGGTGGCCATGGTGCAATACCCAAGTCTCGAAAAGGGTTCGGTTAAAAGCGTCGAACTGCTAAGGGTTGGCGAGAAGCAGGCGCTACTAATTTTGGTCACCGACATCAGCAGAATTCAGCAACACCTAATTCACTTTGAGAACGATCTTGATGACGAATTCGTTGCAAACCTTCGCGCTCAGATGGTCGGAGCTCTTCAGGGCGCTTCGCTGTCGCAGGTTGGCGCGAAGCTAGAAGACTTCTCGACTAAATTTGCCGCAGAGAGACAGACCGCCGTGAGTTTGGTGCTAGACAACCTGCTTGAACAGGTTGATGCCAATCGTCAAGACAAAATCATCTTGGCTGGCACTGCAAATCTCGCGCGCCGCGAAGAAGACTTCAAGGGCAGCATCTCGCCGATGCTAGAAGCAATCGAAGAGCAGGTGGTTCTTCTCAAACTGATTCAAGAGATGCAGACCGAACACCACGGTGTTTCGCTGCGCATCGGTGCCGAGAATGACATCGAACAGTTCGCGACAACTTCTGTTGTGCTCTCGGGCTATGAAAAAGAAGGTGCCGAAGTTGCCAAACTCGGCGTGCTTGGCCCAACCCGCATGAACTACAGCAACAACATTGCGGCTGTAAGAGCAGTCTCGCGTTACCTCACCCAAGCGCTCGGAGGCTTCTAATGTCTGACCATTACGAAGCACTCGGCGTATCGAGAGATGCCACAGACGATCAAATCAAAAAGGCCTATCGCAGGTTGGCTCGCGAGTTGCACCCTGACGTGAATGATGCCCCCGAGGCACAAGAGCGGTTCAAGTCGGTTACTCATGCCTACGAAGTGCTCAGCGACCCAGATGAGAGACGCAAATACGACATGGGCGGGCAAGACCCATTTGGCGGAATGGGTGGCTTTGGCTTCGGTGACATCTTCGACACCTTCTTTGGCGGCGGCCAAGCTCGCGGCCCTAGAAGCCGCGCAGAACGCGGGCAGGATGCACTCATCCGTGTTGAAATGACGCTCGATGAAGTTGTTTTCGGTGCGCCCAAGTCGATCGAAATCGACACCGCAATCTTGTGCGAAACCTGCAGCGGAACCTGCTGCCGCCCAGGCACTTCGCCGAGCGTTTGCGATATCTGTCGAGGCTCCGGTTCGATTCAGCGTCAAGTTCGTTCGCTCTTGGGCAATGTCATGACCTCGCAACCCTGTGGGGCTTGTCGAGGCTTCGGTCAGGTGATTGCCGATCAGTGCGATGGCTGTCGCGGCCAGGGTCGCGTGCGAGCAAGGCGAACCCTCGACCTGAACATACCCGCCGGAGTTGAAGACGGTTTGCGTCTGCAGCTCTCTGGACAAGGCGAGGTTGGTTTCGCCGGTGGCCCACAGGGTGACATTTATGTCGACGTTGCGGTTCGCGCCCACGAAATTTACTCGCGCAACGGCGATGATCTTCACTGCACTCTAGAGGTTCCATTGCACGATGCAGTTCTCGGCAACCGCGCGAAGATTGAAACCTTTGATGGCGAGATCGAAGTTCAGATTGAAGCTGGCGCCCAGAGCGGCGAGCAAATTCACCTGAAGAATCTGGGTGTGACTCATCTTCGCGGCTCTGGTCGCGGTGATCTTTTTGTCACTCTTCAGTTGGTCACTCCAAAGAAAATCGATTCGAAGCAGAAGGAACTCTTCAGGCAGATCGCTGATTTCAGAAAGTCTGAAGAAATCAAACTGGTCAAGCACACCCAAGGACACTTCTCGAGGCGCAAGAACCGCTAATGGTCGAGCCACTTTTCAAAAAGAATTTTTCAGAGGCACCGAACTCAGGTTCGTTTGTCGAACTTGATGCCGAAGAGGCGAAACACGCAATCTCTGTGCGCCGCATGCGAGTTGACGAAGCAATTCAACTAACCGATGGGCGCGGCTTGCGAGTGCAGGGTTTAGTTTATGAAATCAGGCCAAAGTCGCTCACCGTGAAAGTTGCTGCGGTTACCCAAGAGCAATCGCCAGTCACCGAGATAACTCTCATCCAGGCCCTGGCCAAGGGAGATCGCGATGAATTGGCGATTCAAGCCGCCACCGAATTGGGCATTATGCGAGTTATCCCGTGGCAAGCCGAGCGCTCAATTTCTCGCTGGGATGCCGCCAAGGCTGCCAAGGGTCAGGTGCGCTGGCAGGTTATCTGCGACGAAGCGGCCAAGCAATCGCTTAGGGTTTGGCATCCACAGGTTGAAACATTGGCCGATAGCGGTGCGATAACCAAGTCATTCGTCGAGTTCGATCAGGTTTTTGTGCTTGACCCAACCGCAAGCCAGGGCTTGGCTTCGCAAAAGGCCTTTAGTTCAAAAATCGCCGTGGTTGTTGGGCCAGAGGGCGGCATCGATGAGTCTGAGCTATCGCTGTTTGAAGCCGCGGGAGCGATTCGGGTGGGTCTTGGCGAATCGATTCTGCGCACCTCAACTGCGGGCGTAGCTGCCATTTCGGTAATTCAGGCTGCGCTGGGTCGATTCGACTGAGATGGCGAAAGTAAACTTTGCTTGGAGGCAAATTGACCACTGAGAATTGCATTTTTTGCAAGATTATCTCCGGAGAAATTCCGGCCAAGCTCGTAGCAGAGTCTGAACACGCGATCGCGTTCAACGACATCTCGCCGCAGCAACCAGTTCACGTGCTGATTGTGCCAAGAGTGCATAAAGAAAACGTCACCGAGTTGGCTCTAGCCAACCCTGTAGAGATGCTGGATGTCATGAGACTCGGTGCGCAGGTCGCTCAGATGTTGACAGAAGGTTCACATCGTTTCACTTTCAACACCGGTGCCGAAGCCGGGCAAAGCGTTTTTCACGTTCACGGTCACATCACTAGCCGCTCACCGAAGGTAGCTGTTTAAGCGCGTGACTACCGAAAATTTACGAGTTCAAATCGACGTAACTCAGGTTTCGATGCTTAGCCTGCTCGGCACCGACGACAAACTACTCAAGACCCTCGAGAATGCATTTCCGAAGGTAGAAGTTTTGGCCAGAGGAAACAAACTCACCTTCAGCGGCCCAACCGCCGATGTGGAGCGCGCCAAGAATCTGATCGAAGAAATGATTCTGCTCATCTCTGATGGGCAGCAACTTGCGCCGCAAGACGTAACCCGCTCGGCGAAGATAATCGACGAAGCCAACCTTCGACCAACCGACGTTTTGAGTCAGAGCATCTTGTCTTCTCGCGGAAAGAGCATTCGACCTAAGACCCTCGGCCAAAAGCTTTACGTTGACTCAATCGATCAGAACACGATTGTTTTTGGCGTTGGGCCAGCCGGAACGGGAAAGACCTACCTAGCCATGGCCAAGGCAGTTCAAGCACTACAGCGAAAAGAAGTCAGCCGAATCATTTTGACTCGACCCGCGGTAGAGGCGGGGGAGCGCCTCGGTTTTCTTCCTGGAACCCTGAACGACAAGATCGACCCTTACCTCAGACCCCTCTTTGATGCCTTGCACGAGATGCTAGACCCAGAGTCGGTTCCAAAGCTGCTCGCCAGCGGCACCATCGAGGTAGCCCCGCTTGCCTACATGCGAGGCAGAACTCTCAACGACGCTTTCATAATTCTCGACGAGGCTCAAAACACGACGCCTGAGCAAATGAAAATGTTTCTAACCAGGCTCGGTTTCAATTCGAAAATGGTTGTTACTGGTGACGTCACTCAGATCGACCTTCCGAATGGCACCTCCGGACTCCGCACTGCGCTCGAAGTTCTTGGCGAAGTTGATGACATGTCGGTTAGTTTTCTGACCTCGGATGACGTCGTGCGCCACTCTCTCGTAGCCAAAATAATTGATGCCTACTCAAGGTTCGAAGAGACCAGGGGGCGCAAGTGAGCATCGAGATAAATAACGAGACGTCTTTCGAACTCGATCACAGTCGCATTCTGCGCTTGGCCGAGCACGCTCTAGACAAAATGCGAGTGCATCCGGCAGCAGAGTTAGCAATTCAATTGGTCGACGAAGAGCCGATGGCCGAGTTGCATGTGCAGTGGATGGATGAGCCTGGGCCAACCGACGTGTTGAGTTTTCCAATGGACGAGCTCAGGCCAGGAGCTGAGGGTGAGCTAACTCAACCCGGTCTGCTCGGTGACATTGTGGTTTGCCCGGCGTTCGCAGAGAAGCAAGCGCAAGATGCCGGCCATGAGCTAATCAACGAGGTCTTGCTATTGGTTACCCACGGAATTTTGCACCTGCTCGGCTACGACCACGCCGAACCAGATGAAGAGCGTGAAATGTTTGGCACCCAGAAAGACATACTCGATTCGTTTTATGCAAAAGAAAAGGTGAACTAACTTGCTGATCATGGCGTTTTGGATTTCGGTTGTGCTGGCGGTTTTGACTTTCGTCGCCGCGATTGTGAAGGCTGCCCTAGAGGCATCCGAGGAAGACGTGCACAAGGCCGAGACAGTCAGCTTCGCCAGAATGACGTTAACCGGAATCTTCGGTGTGACAATCGGTCAGGGTCTTGTGCCTCTCGGTCTGGATTGGTGGCTAACAGCAATCATCTCTGTGGCCTTGATGTTCGCTTTGTTGATCACGACCCAGTTGGCAGCCAAGCGTTATGGCCACGATCGACTTGGTGCCTCTTTGTCTAAGAAGCTTTCTGGCCTCGTGAACTCTTTGCATCTGCTTTTTACGCCGCTGTCTTTGCCTAAAGAAGAAGAGCCAGAGGAGTTTGAGCAAGAACTAATCGACTCTGTCGAAGAGTTTGGCGAAACCATCGTTCGAGAAATCATGGTTCCGCGAGTCGACATGGCGACTATTCGTGACGATTCGACTCTAACTGCAGCAATGGAATACTTCTTGAAGAGCGGCTTCTCGAGGTTGCCGATTGTCGGCAAGACAGTTGACGAGGTTACGGGAATTCTCTATCTGAAAGACCTCGCTCGCATTCTCCACGAGGGCGACAAAAAGACCGCAAAGCGTGTGGTGTCTGAGATGGCCCGAAAAGTCGTATTCACTCCCGAGTCGCTCGCGGTTGAAGACCTGCTTCAGCAAATGCAGAGCAATGCGACCCACATCGCAATCGTGATCGACGAGTACGGCGGCGTCGCCGGGCTCGTGACCCTCGAAGATGTCATCGAAGAGCTTGTCGGCGAAATCGCTGACGAATACGACGAGGGCGAAGAAGACCTAATCGAGCTCGAGGATGGCGGATATCGTGTTGCCGCGCGTTACTCGCTAATCGACCTTGGTGAGTTGTTCGAGATCGAACTCGATGACGAAGACGTCGACAGCGTGGGTGGTTTGCTGGCCAAGGAGCTCGGCAGACTGCCGATGCGTGATGACGAGATATCGTTCTCTGGTCTCAAATTCAAGGCAGATCGAATCGAAGGCAGACGCAAGCGTCTAGTTTCTGTTGTGGTTCAGCGCGATCAGAATCTCACCGACGCTCAAGCAGCTTTCGGGGTCGACGAGAATGAAAGATAACTATCGCTCAGGTTTTGTGTCGTTCGTCGGTCGCCCGAATGTTGGCAAGTCAACGCTAACAAACGCGATGGTTGGCCAAAAGGTCGCCATCACCAGCTCTAAACCGCAGACCACGCGCCGCGCCATCCGTGGAATTGTGCATCGTGAGCGCGGGCAGATCATTATTGTCGATACTCCTGGCCTGCACAGACCGAGAACATTGCTTGGCCAGCGCCTTAACGACCTTGTCGAGAGCACTCTCGGCGACGTCGACGTTATCGGTTTCTGCATTCCCGCGAACGAGCGCATCGGCGTTGGCGACACGTTCATCAACGATCAGTTGAGCAACTACCGCAGGGCTAAGTTGATTGCCATCGTGACCAAGAGTGAACTGGTTTCGAAGAAGCAGCTTGCCGAGCAGTTGCTAGCGGTTCAGGCTTTACGCGAGTGGTCGGCGATCATTCCAGTCTCGGCGGTAGCTGCCGACCAGCTCGAAGAACTTGCCAACCTTCTGATTAGCGAATTGCCAATCTCTGAGCAGCTTTACCCAGACGAAGCCGTTACCGATGAGACCATCGAGTCTCGAATCTGCGAGTTGGTTCGTGAAGCCGCTCTCGAAGGCGTTCGAGACGAGTTGCCGCATTCGCTTGCCGTGACCATGGATGAGATGAACCAGCGTGAGGGCAAAGACCTCATGGATGTGCACGTGAATGTTTGGGTCGAGCGCGACAGTCAGAAGTCAATCATCATTGGGCACAAGGGCTCGCGACTCAGTGATGTTGGTCGTCGGGCGAGACTAGAGATTGAAAAGTTGTTGGGTCAGCGCGTCTTTCTTTCGATTCGTGTCAAGGTAGCGCCAGATTGGCAGCGCGACCCGAAACAACTCGGTCGCCTTGGATTTTAGTTGCTCGCCTTGAGCCGCTCGGCTACTCTAAAAGCATGTTCATCGGTCTAGTTCTGCTTAGTGGCCGCGACGGGGCCTAAACAAGGTCTTCCTCGTCGCGGAGGTTTCGCCATCGCCACTAAAAAGAATCAGAGCCAAAGCGCTCAGGAGACAACATGAAGAACACCCAGAAGGCATCTGGAATGCCAATTTCGAAATACCAACCTTTTCACGAGCAAATCTCGGTTCAACTCGACGACCGCACCTGGCCCACTAAGCGCATAACCGAAGCACCACGCTGGTGTGCTGTTGACCTTCGCGACGGAAACCAAGCACTCATCGATCCGATGAGCCCAGAGCGCAAGCTCAAGATGTTTCAGCTGCTGGTCAAGATGGGCTACAAAGAAATCGAAGTTGGATTTCCTTCGGCAAGCCAAACCGACTTCGACTTTGTTCGACTATTGATCGAAGATAAACACATTCCAGAAGACGTCACAATTCAGGTTTTGACCCAGGCGCGCAACGAACTGATTGAGCGAACCTACGAATCTCTGCGCGGAGCCAAGCAGGCGATAGTTCACTTCTATAACTCGACTTCTGTGCTTCAGCGTCGCGTTGTATTCAGCCAAGACAAGCAGGGCATTCTCGACATC
The DNA here is from genome assembly GCA_041303785.1 of Micrococcales bacterium. GTDB lineage: Bacteria > Actinomycetota > Actinomycetes > Actinomycetales > Microbacteriaceae > Rhodoluna. The sequence goes on along the minus strand of JBFYOO010000159.1, from coordinate 342 downwards.
GCACTGAACGGTGCAAGAAAGTGCAAGTCGCTCGAGTCAACCCTGCCCGGCACCATAATTTTCTACGAGTATTCGCCGGAGTCTTACACCGGCACCGAGCTCGAATATGCGTTGGAGGTATGCAACGCGGTAATTGAAGAGCTAGCGCCAACGCCAGATCACAAAATGGTGATCAACCTTCCGGCAACTGTCGAAATGTCGACTCCGAACGTTTATGCCGATTCAATCGAATGGATGAGCCGAAACCTAGCCCGCCGAGACAGCATTTTGCTATCACTGCACCCGCACAATGACCGCGGAACAGCGGTGGCTGCCGCAGAACTCGGCTACATGGCCGGAGCT
>JBFYOO010000158.1:0-10259 GCA_041303785.1 Micrococcales bacterium | reverse complement strand
ACTTACCTCGCATTTCTCGAGCAAAGCCAAACCGCAAGCTTTGCCGATGTCGGCGAGCAGACCGTAGCCAACTACGCCCAATCTCTTGTTCAAGTTCGCGGCCTAGCTTCTTCTTCGGTGGCACGCATGCTTGCAGCGGTGCGCGGGTTGCACAAGTATTTGCTAAGCGAAAACCAGGTGAGCCAAGACGTTGCGGCATCTGTGAAACCGCCAAAGGCCGTTCGCCGACTGCCAAAAGCCATCTCGGTTGCCGAGGTAGAGCGTTTGCTTGATGCCGCTGGCCCCGCTGCCGAGGCAGTTGATTCGATTTCATCAATCAGAGTGCGAGACCGCGCTTTGCTCGAGTTGCTCTATGCAACCGGGGCTCGAGTGAGCGAGGTGGTCAACCTTGATCTCGACGATCTGGTCGACCCAACTCTGGTTCGGCTCTTCGGCAAGGGAGCCAAAGAACGCATTGTTCCGGTTGGCGGCTTTGCCCAGCGAGCGCTTGAGGCCTACCTGGTAAGAATTCGACCCGCTCTCGCATCTCTCGGAAAAGGTACGCCCGCCTTGTTCTTGAACCAGCGTGGCGGGCGACTGAGCCGTCAGAGTGCCTGGCAGATTATCTCGGATGCCGCTTCGGCTGCCGAGTTGCAGGGCGAAATCTCGCCGCATACCCTGCGCCACTCCTTTGCAACGCACCTCTTGGAAGGCGGGGCCGATGTGAGGGTGGTTCAAGAGTTGCTTGGCCACTCCTCTGTGGCCACCACCCAGATTTACACCCTCGTCACGGTCGATCGGTTGCGTGAAATCTACGCCACGGCACATCCGAGAGCCCGCAAATAGGGGTGTAATCGCCCCGAATCGCGCACCCCGCGGGCTTGGTAGACTTCTAGACGAACTTCACCCGGGAGGATTTAAGTGGCTAAAAAAGTTGTCGAGTCCGACACCCGCTTTGCTGTCCCCAAAAAACTCAGCTCACACGGCCCGGCCCGAATCATTGCGATGTGCAACCAAAAAGGCGGCGTCGGCAAGACAACAACAGCTGTCAACATGGCCGCCGCGCTTGCCGAATACGGTCGAAAAGTTTTGGTTGTCGATTTTGACCCTCAGGGTGCCCTAAGCACCCACCTGGGCGTTATTGCTGTTCCTGGTGAAATTGCAACCATCTACGACCTGATGAAGGGCACAATCAAAGACCCGCACGAGGTCATTCGCAGTTCTCCTGTGAAGAACCTTGATCTTATTCCAGCCAACATCGATCTTTCGGTTGCCGAGATTGAATTGGTAAACGAAGTTGCCAGAGAAAGCATTTTGGCGAATATTTTGCGCAAGGTCTCTGACGAATACGACGTAATCATCATCGACTGCCAGCCTTCGCTCGGATTGCTCAACGTCAATGCGCTCACCGCAGCGCACGGCGTTTTGATTCCGATGGCAACAGACTTCTTCGCGCTGCGCGGCGTTGCGCTATTGAAAGACCAAATCAACAAGGTGCAGGATCGTTTGAACCCTGCGCTAAAGCTTGATGGCATCCTTGTGACTTTGCACGAGCGCACCCTGCACTCAAAAGAGGTGCTCGATCGTTTACAGGAGGCGTTCGGCAGCTTCGTTTTCAAGACCCAGGTTTCGCGAGCCGTGAAATTCAAGGATGCTACCGTGGCGCAACTTCCAATCACCGCCTATGCACCAACCTCGGAAGCCGCCGAGAGCTATCGTTCGGTGGCAAGAGAACTGATTTCTCGTGGCTGCGCCCGTTAGTCAGGGTCAGGTTGCCGAGCACTCGGGAGGTTTCTCGCTCAGCCTCGGCAACTTTGATGGCCCATTCGACCTGTTGCTTTCACTGATTAGCAAGCACGAGCTCGACATCACCGAAATTTCGCTTAGCAAGGTGACCGATGAGTTCATTTCTTATCTCAAGACTCTCGACGACCACGAAGAGCTTGAACAGGCAAGTGAGTTCTTGGTTGTTGCCGCCACACTGCTAGACCTCAAAATTGCTGGGCTGTTGCCAAAGGGCGAATTGGTTAACCCTGAAGACGTGGCAATGCTCGAAGCGCGAGATCTGCTGTTTGCCCGACTCTTGCAATACCGTGCGTTCAAAGACATCTCTGCTTGGTTCAGCGAAGCGTTCGCGCTCGAATCAACTCGCACAGCTAGAGACGTTCGCGTCGAAGACAGGTTCAGGGAGCAGAAGCCCGAACTGGTCTGGAAGATGTCGCTCGAAGAGTTCGCCAAACTCGCAGAAGATGTGCTCACGCCAAAGGCAATACCAGGAGTTGGATTCACTCACCTGCACGCACCGAGAGTTAGCATTCGAGAACAAGCCGCCGAAGTTGTCGCGATGCTTCGCGGCAGAACCAGCATTACGTTTCGCGAGGTCATCAGTTCGGTGCGCGACAGAGCAATTGTGGTTGCGCGTTTTCTTGCAGTGCTTGAGCTTTACCGTTTGGCCGCGATTACTTTCGAGCAAGACAGCCCACTTGGCGATCTGAACATTACCTGGCGCGGAAACAGCTTCGACGATGAACAACTAGCTGCCTTGGGAGCAGATTATGAATGAAAATACAATGCCTGAAAATCCAGTTTCTGAATTGACAGTTCCTGAAGAGGCAGCGATTGACGAGACCTTTGAGGTTGTAACCGAGCCAGAAACTGAAGCTGCGATTGCGCTATCCGAGCAAGATCTTCGCGGTGCTGTTGAAGCGATCTTGATGGTTACCGATTCGCCGGTCTCGCTTTTGGCGATTGCGGCCGCACTCGAGACTCCAGTGAACCTGGTCAGGGATGCCGTTCAGAGCCTGCAGGCAGATTACAACGGCGAATCTGGCCCGCAGCGCGGCTTCGAACTGCGCGAGGTTGGTGGCGGTTGGCGCATTTTCGTCAGACAAGACTTTGACTGGGCTGTGCGAATGTTTGTAGCAAACGAGAGCCCTTCGAAGCTCTCGCAAGCCGCTCTCGAGACTCTCGCTGTTATTGCATACAAGCAGCCGATTTCTAGAGGTCAGGTTGCATCGATTCGCGCGGTAAACGTCGATTCGGTAGTCAAGACGCTAATCAGTCGCGGCCTGATCACCGAGTTGTTTACCGACAGCGAAACCGGCGCAATCAACTACGGAACCTCGCCTTTGCTTCTAGAGCTGCTAGGAATCAACTCACTTGAAGATCTGCCGATGATTAGCCCTTACCTTCCAGACGCAGATAGTGACTTCGATGCCAACCTCTAGTTCAAAAGCGCGTAAGTCAGAATCTGGCAATTCAGAAACCGAGCAGGGTGTTCGCCTGCAGAAGGTTATGGCTGCTGCCGGAGTTGCCTCGCGCCGAGTTTGCGAAGACCTGATTGTTCGTGGGCAGGTAACGGTGAATGGCAAGCGAGTCACAGAGCTTGGCACACGCGTCGATCCAGACATAGATCGAGTGACAGTGAGCGGAATGCCAATTCAGCTTGACGTATCTAAGGTGTATCTCGCGCTCAACAAGCCAGTTGGTGTTGTGAGCAGTATGGCCGATGAAAACGGCCGAGCAGACCTGAGTCAGTTCGTTGAAGGCTACGAGCGAGTATTCAACGTGGGTCGGCTAGACGCCGAAACCAGCGGATTGATAATTATGACCAATGACGGTGACCTCGCTCACAAGCTCGCGCACCCAAAATTTGGGGTTACCAAGACCTATGTGGTTCGGGTTCAGGGAGTTGTTGATGTCAACATTGTTCACAAACTGCTTAGCGGTTTCGAGCTCGAAGACGGCTTCATCAAGGCCGACAAGGCAAAGTTGGTGCAGGTTTCGGTTTCCGAGAGCCTGCTAGAAATTGAGTTGCACTCGGGTCGCAATCGAATCGTGCGCAGAATGTTTGACTTCTTGGGTCACCCGGTTCTCGGTTTGGTTCGCAAGCAGTTTGGTTCAATTCAACTCGGGCCTCTCAAGGTAGGCAAGGTTCGCGAACTAAGCAAGGTCGAGATTGGTGCACTTTTAAAGTCTGCCGAAGGCAAATCAACTCGAACTTCACAGGCGGCAAAGCGAGCGCCACACGTTAATCCAGCAAAATCAAAGGGAAAGTAGACCATGGCACTTAGAGCAATTCGTGGGGCAATCCAACTCGAAACCGATGAGCGCGAGCACCTGCTCAAGTCGACAGCCGAGCTGCTTTCGAAGGTTTTACACGTGAACAACATCGACAGCTCATCGCTCGTTTCGATTCTCTTCACCGCGACACCTGACATCACAAGCGAGTTTCCGGCGCTAGCCGCTCGCGAACTTGGGCTTGGCGATGTTCCGCTGATGTGTTTCGTTGAAATGGATGTCAAGCACTCACTTGAGCGCGTCATCCGTGTGATGGTTTACGCAGACATCGAAACTAGTCGCCAAGAGATTCAACACGTTTACCTTCGTGGCGCGACAGCATTGCGTTTGGATCTCGCCCAGTGACTTCTCGCACCCAAGGTCAAGTTCGCATAGTAGGTGCCGGTCTTATCGGCACTAGCGTTGGCCTTGCCTTGAGCAAACTGGGTGTCGATGTGATTATTGAGGATATTTCGCCGGCTGTGCAGTCGCTTGCAATCGACTACGGAGCTGGTCGAGAGGCAACTTCAGGCGACGCCCCGAACTTGATTGTGGTGTGTGTTCCTCCCGATGTCACAGCAGCCGTGGTTGAGCAGCAATTGCTGAAACATCCAGCGGCTATCGTCACGGATGTTGCCAGCGTGAAATCGGCAATTCTAGAAAAGCTGCGTGCGAACTCGGCCGATCTCGCTCGCTACGTTGGTTCACACCCGATGGCTGGGCGTGAACGTGGTGGAGCAGCATCGGGTAGGGCCGATCTATTTTTCGGTCGCGTTTGGGTAATTACGCCGTCTGACCAGAGTTCTGGTGTCGCCGTTCAGGCAATTGAGGATTTGGCACTTGATCTGTCTGCCTCGCCGATTCGCGTTTCTGCCGCAGAGCACGATCGCGCTGTTGCTTACGTCTCGCACGTGCCGCAGTTGGTCGCCAGCCTAACCGCATCGACCTTGGTTGACGCCTTCGACGAGGATGTCGCTTTGGCCGGCCAGGGTATTCGCGATACAACTCGAATTGCGGCAAGCGACCCGAAGCTTTGGATTCAGATTCTCGCTGCCAACGCACCAGAGGTTCGCTCTGTGTTGCGCACACTACAAGCAGATCTTGACTCGGTGGCGAAAGCACTCGACGATCCGCAGGCATCGGGAGCATTGGCGACGCTGAACTCATTGCTTGAGCGCGGAAACATCGGTGTGGCAAAGCTGCCAGGCAAGCACGGCACCAAAGCGACTCGCTACTCAATCACGACGGTAATGATCGACGACAGGCCCGGCGAGTTGGCTCGTCTGCTAAGCGAAATCGGAGAAATCGGCGTGAACCTCGAAGAAATCAAGCTCGAGCACTCACCGAGCAGTCCGGTCGGTCTAGTTGAGCTTTCGGTTCTGCCAGATGCCGAGACCAAGTTGGTTTCTGCTCTGACCCAACGCGGCTGGAAGTTGGTGGGCTAGTGAGCAAGATAATAGTTGCAATTGATGGTCCTGCCGGTTCAGGCAAGTCGAGTGTCAGCAAACAGGTCGCTCGTGATTTTGGGTTTGCCTACCTCGACACCGGTGCGGCCTATCGAGCTCTTGCTTGGGCGACCCTCAACGGGCTAAGTTTTGAACGCGTGGCCGCCAATGATTTCGAACGCGACTTTGAATATTCGATTTCGACTGATCCCGACAATTTCTGGGTGCGGGTTGGCGAACACGATGTAACCGAAGCGATTCGCACATCGCTGATTTCTGAAACCGTGAGTTCAGTTGCAGCCATTTCGCACGTTCGAGATTTCATGAAACGAATCACCAAGAAAATCGTTGACGACTGCCCTTATGAGGGCGCAATCGTCGAAGGTCGAGACATCACCACGGTGGTCTTTCCCGATGCCCAAAGCAGGCTTCTGCTAACGGCATCCGAGGAGGTACGATTGAAAAGAAGGTCTAAAGAGCTTTCGGCAGACTCGGCAAGCACCGTTGTCAATCAGGTCTCGAAGCGAGACGAAACCGACTCAAAAATCGTCGACTTCATGAACGCTGCCGATGGAGTGACGCTTGTAGATTCTTCAAACCTAGATTTTGATCAAACCGTTTCGGTCATGATTGCCCAAATTAAAGCAGACCTGAAAGCGAGCGCTCAATGAACGACGACTTCGAATACGAGCCAATTGCTCCCGAGTTTTTAGAGAAGCTTCGCGAGGTCTCAGACCAAGACGCCGAAACCAAGGCCAAGGCAATGCGCATGGGTCTAGAGGAGTATGACCTAGAACCCGAAGACTTAGATGTATTAGCTACAGAACTGGGCTTCGAAGACGAACCGCTTTATCTTCCGGCGCTACCTGTTCTCGCAATCGTGGGGCGCCCGAACGTTGGCAAGTCTGCACTGGTTAACCGCATTCTTGGACGTCGAGAGGCCGTTGTCGAAGATAAGCCAGGAGTAACCCGCGACCGTGTTTCTTATAAGGCCGAGTGGAATGACAGAAAGTTCACCTTGGTTGACACCGGCGGATGGGAGCCCGACGCGAAGGGTATCGATAAGTCGGTTGCCGTGCAGGCCGAAATAGCCATTGAGCTAGCAGATGCTGTGATTTTTGTTGTCGACGCCATGGTCGGGGCGACATCAAGTGACGAGCGCGTTGTGCCGATGTTGCGCAAGAGCGGCAAGCCAGTGATTTTGGTGGCCAACAAGATTGACGATTTGAAGCAAGAGCCTGAGGCAGCCGCGCTGTGGTCGCTCGGGCTTGGCGAGCCATTTCCGGTTTCTGCCGTTCACGGCCGAGGCGTGGCAGATATGCTCGACGCTGCCATGAAGGTTCTGCCAGAGGTGTCTGCGGTCGCCAAACAAGAATTTGGTGGACCGAGAAGGGTCGCCATTATTGGTCGCCCGAACGTAGGCAAGTCTTCGCTGCTAAACAAAGCGGTTGGTTCCGAGCGTGCGGTCGTAAACGACCTCGCCGGCACAACGCGTGATCCGATTGATGAGCAGGTTGAACTCGGCGGCCGCATCTGGCGCTTTGTTGACACTGCCGGCATTCGACGCAGGGTGCACTTGGCTCAGGGGGCAGACTTCTATGCAAGTTTGAGAACCGCCGCAGCATTAGAGCGCGCAGAGGTTGCGGTTGTGCTCTTTGATGTCACTCAGCCGATTAGTGAAGCAGACATTCGAATTGTTGACATGGCACTCGAGTCTGGTCGCGCATTGGTTTTGGCATTCAATAAGTGGGATGAACTAGACGACGAACGCCGCAAGTATCTTGAGCGCGAAATTGAGCAAGATCTGGCTCACGTCGACTGGGCACCGCGAGTGAACATTTCAGCAAAAACCGGCAGGCACCTTGAGAAGTTGGTTCCAGCTCTTGAGGTTGCACTCGACGGTTGGGATACCAGAGTCGCAACAGGCAAGTTCAATGCCTTTCTGCAAGAACTCACGATGGCGAATCCGCACCCGGTTCGCGGTGGAAAGCAGCCGAGAATTCTCTACGGCAGTCAGGTTTCAAGTAGACCACCGAAATTTGTTTTGTTTAGCACGGGCTTCTTAGACCCTGGCTATCGCCGATTTATTCAGCGCAGACTTCGCGAAACCTACGGTTTCGAAGGAAGTCCGATCGAAGTTGCCATGCGAATTCGCGAGAAGCGAAAGCGATAAACTCCAAGAGATGAACGGGCTATAGCGCAGCTTGGTAGCGCACTTGTCTGGGGGACAAGGGGTCGTGGGTTCAAATCCCGCTAGCCCGACTAGAGAAAGGAAACCATGAACATCTGGCAGCAGCTCGGCACAGTTCCTAACTTGCTAAGCCTCTTGCGACTTGCGCTCGTGCCGGTGTTTCTCATTCTCATTCTCAACGGTCGCAACTTCGAGGCGATTATTGTTCTGGCAGTGGCTAGCATCACCGACTACCTAGATGGCTACTTCGCCAGAAAGCTCAAACAAGAGACTCGTCTTGGCCAGTTGCTCGACCCGGCGGCCGATCGCCTTTACATATTCGCCACCTTGATTGGGCTCGCGATCGTCGGTTACATTCCACTCTGGTTAACGATTGTTGTCATAGCCCGAGACGTGATTTTGCTTTTCACCTACCCGATTCTGGCCAGCCGCGGTTACGGTCCGCTGCCGGTTCACTACCTAGGCAAGGCGGGAACCTTCGCTCTGCTTTACTCTTTTCCACTGCTTCTCATCGCGGCGGCCTTTCCGGACATCTCACTTTTCGTTTTGCCGGTGGCTTGGGCGTTTGCCTTTTGGGGCATTGGGCTCTACTGGTGGGCGGGCTTTGTTTACCTGGCTCAGGTTCGATCAGTGGTGAAATCGAGCTCCGCCGATTCGGCTAGGCTTGGCGACTGAGGTAATCATGGAATTTCAAGAATCTGAGCCAAACGGCATGTCGAGTGACTCAACCGAGCGCTTCAACGATGACCTGCTTTCGCAAGACTCGCAAGGTTTGAATTCAGAAGAGCGCGATGCCGTCGATGCTTTGCCATCTGCAAGCGCACTTCTGATTGTTCAGCGGGGGCCGAACGAGGGCGCGCGATTTTTGCTTGACCAAGACCTAACAACCGTTGGCCGTCACCCAAACGCAGATATTTTCTTGGATGACGTTACGGTTTCTAGACGTCACGCAGAGTTTCGTCGCACCGGAAACCAGTTTCTAGTTGAAGATTTGGCTTCGTTGAACGGCACCTACTTCGATGGCGTTAGAATCGAGTCTGCGCTTCTCGACGATGGCGCTGAAGTTCAAATCGGAAAATTCAAATTCACATTCTTTGCATCAAGAGCAGATTTAGGGGGGTAGGCGAATGGTTGAACCTACTCCAATTTCTCACGCAAGGTCTAGCAAACTAGTAACTATCGGCCAGGTGTTGTCTTTGCTTACGCCGGAGTTTCCAGAGCTGACCCAGTCGAAGCTTCGTTTTCTAGAAGACAACGGATTAGTCACTCCGCAGAGAACCGATTCGGGATATCGCAAGTTCAACGAGGCAGATGTCGAACGACTTCGTTTGATCTTGGAGTTGCAGCGTGATCGCTATCTTCCGCTAAAGGTAATCGGCCAGTTTCTAGCAGATTTGGATGCTGGAAAGTCAGTGGCACTACCTGGAGATGATTCAAAAAACAGTCGTCACTCTCGAGTTATCACTTCAAAGAATGTGACGAAAATCGAACTTATTGCAGAAACTTCAATAACCGACTCTCTGCTTGCAGAGGCACAGTCTGTTGGCTTGATCTCTGAAGAGCCATTCAATGCAAGCACTATTGAAATTGCGCGCTCAATAATGAAACTCAATCGTGGTTTCGGCATTACCCCGCGCCACCTAAGAGGCGTGAAGACCGCAGCCGACCGCGAAATCGGCATAATCGAAGGCGTTGTTGCTCCGGTCTTGGCAAAGAAAGAGCCGGCGAGCAGATCAAAGGCTGCGCACTTTGCTGAAGAGTTGCAGAGTCACTTTGCGAACATCCGCGAAGAGCTGATTCGTTCAGCCATCGCAAAAATCGACGACTAATTCGCTAGTTTGCTGGGCTCTGCGTGCGACACGCCGAACGATTAAATTAACGCTTCTAAAACTGTTATTCACGGAACAATTGCACTAGAACTTAAACCTGTAGTTGAACCTGAAGGGAGCGCAATTGATTTCAATCAATGACTCTGGCGCGCCTGAAAACGACTACTCACAAGACATGCTTTTCACTGACGGCAGTCCGTCGGCAGATCCAAAACTGGGCTACAGGGGTATTTCGGCTGCAGCCGCTGCCGGCATCAGCTATCGCCAACTCGACTACTGGGACAGAACAGCTCTAGTGCAGCCAAGTGTCAGGGGAGCAGCCGGTTCGGGTTCGCAGCGACTTTACGCATTCCGCGACATATTGGTTTTGAAACTGGTCAAGCGACTTCTAGACACCGGTGTTTCGCTTCAGCAAATTCGCATCGCAGTTGAGCAGCTTCGCGCCTCTGGAATCAACGACCTGGCTAGAACGACGCTGATGTCTGACGGGGCAAGGGTCTACCTGTGCACTACAGAAGACGAGGTTATAGATTTGCTCGGCCGTGGCCAAGGAGTCTTTGGCATTGCTGTCGGAAAAGTGCTTCGCGAAGTTGAAGCCAGCTTGGTGAACATCAAGGCGAACCACATCGATGAGTTTGATGAGCTTTCAGCTCGTCGTGCCAGCAAAAAAGCTGTTTAGCGCTTATCTTCTTCTGGCTGTTCGATTTCAACTTTGAAGTTCCAGCTACCCGTGTTGGTTGAAACTTCGGCCTGCTG
>JBFYOO010000157.1:0-3226 GCA_041303785.1 Micrococcales bacterium | reverse complement strand
ACAGCCTTGTCGAGCTTCTTGCTTGCGTTGCTAACTGCCTCGGCGGCCTTGGCCTTGTCTCCGGTTGCTACGGCTTCGCGTGCTGCACGGATAGCAGTCTTGAGCTCACTCTTTACTGCCTTGTTTCGCTCAGCTGCCTTAGCGTTGGTGCCAATTCGCTTAATCTGCGACTTGATGTTTGCCATGTTTCACTTTCGTTTTTAGCCGCTCGAATGAACGGCTGAAGATTTTTGATGGGGGATTAGATGGAGACACTCATCTGAACCGAGTTAAACCCTACCAGCGACCGCTATTTATAGGCAACTATGCGACAATAGAGAGACCGAATTCGGTCATTTTCCAGTCATTGAGGTCTATTTTGTCGCCACGTGCCACCAGCCGTCTTGAGCCAGCCAAGACAGACCCTGGCATGATCCGCAATTTCTGCATAATTGCCCATATTGACCACGGAAAATCGACCCTGGCCGACCGCATGCTGCAGCTCACCGGTGTCGTTGACGACAGGTCGATGCGAGCCCAATACCTAGACCGCATGGATATCGAGCGCGAGCGCGGAATCACCATCAAGTCGCAGGCCGTTCGCATGCCGTGGGAAGTCGACAAGCAGGTTTATGCCCTGAACATGATTGACACACCAGGTCACGTTGACTTCACCTACGAGGTTTCAAGATCGCTTGCCGCTTGCGAAGGTGCTGTTCTTCTTGTTGATGCCGCGCAGGGAATCGAAGCTCAAACTCTGGCAAATCTCTATCTCGCGATGGAAAACGACCTCGAGATTATTCCGGTTTTGAACAAAATCGACTTGCCTGCGGCGCAGCCAGAAAAGTATGCCGAGGAACTTGCCAACTTAATTGGCGGAGACCCAGAAGACTGCCTGCGCGTATCGGGCAAAACCGGCGTCGGAGTCGACCTGCTTCTAGACAAAATTGTTGCCACAATTCCTCATCCGGTTGGAGACCCAAACGCTCCGGCACGAGCAATGATCTTTGACTCGGTCTACGACTCTTATCGTGGTGTGGTTACCTACGTGCGCATGATTGACGGAAGCCTCGCACCGCGCGAACGAATTCAAATGATGTCGACGCGTGCAGTGCACGAGTTGCTAGAAATCGGTGTCTCAAGCCCAGAGCCAGAGATCACGAAAGGTCTTGGCGTTGGCGAGGTCGGTTACCTAATTACCGGAGTGAAAGACGTTCGCCAATCAAAAGTTGGTGACACGGTTACCAATGCGCAGAAGCCGGCGACTCAAGCGCTCACCGGCTACAAAGACCCGCTGCCGATGGTTTACTCAGGCATCTATCCGATTGACGGCAGCGATTACCCGAACCTTCGCGAAGCGCTAGACAAGTTGAAACTCAGCGATGCCGCTCTTGCCTATGAACCAGAAACTTCTGTTGCACTCGGTTTCGGCTTTCGCTGCGGCTTTCTAGGTTTGCTTCACCTCGAGATTGTTACCGAGAGGCTCGAGCGCGAATTCGGTCTCGACCTAATCGCAACCGCTCCTTCGGTGGTTTACGAAGTAACCATGGATGACGGCAAAGAGATCACTGTAACTAACCCGAGTGAGTTTCCGACGGGCAAGGTAAAGAAGGTGCTCGAGCCAATGGTTCGCGCCACAATCTTGGCTCCGAAAGATTACGTTGGCGTAATCATGGAGCTTTGCCAGGCGAGACGCGGAACCATGATTGACATGCAGTACCTCGGTGAAGACCGAGTTCAGTTGCGCTATACGTTGCCGCTGGCTGAAATTGTTTTCGATTTCTTCGATCAACTAAAGAGTAAGACCCAAGGTTACGGTTCGCTTGACTACGAAGAGATTGGCCTTGCCGAGGGTGACTTAGTCAAGGTTGACCTGTTGTTGCAGGGCGAACAGGTTGATGCCTTCAGCGCAATCGTTCACAAAGATAAGGCCTATGCCTACGGAGTAATGATTACCTCAAAACTTCGTGAATTGATTCCTCGCCAGGCCTTCGAGGTTCCAATTCAGGCGGCAATCGGAGCGCGAATCATTGCCCGTGAATCAATTCGAGCGTTTCGCAAGGATGTATTGGCCAAGTGTTACGGCGGTGACATCAGTCGAAAGCGCAAACTTCTTGAGAAACAAAAAGAAGGTAAAAAGCGCATGAAAATGGTCGGCCGAGTTGAAGTTCCGCAAGAAGCCTTCATTGCCGCTCTCTCTAGCGATGGCGAGAAAAAGGGCGAGAAGAAGGGCAAGTAATGGCCCAAATGCCCGATGGCGAAATTGCACCGCGCAGCGGATTGCTTCCTGCTTCGGCAGCCTTAGGTTCATCAGATCGAACTCTTCACGCCTACCTGCACATACCTTTTTGTCGCGTGCGTTGCGGTTACTGCGATTACAACACCTACACCTCATCTGAGCTTCGAGGTGTTACCGAGAACTCATTTCTCAACAACCTCTTGAAAGAAATCACTCTCAGCAAGAATGTTCTTGAGACTTTGCACTCCGAGCAACGCAAATTCTCCACTGTGTTTTTCGGTGGAGGAACCCCGACCCAACTTGAGGCCGAACAGTTAGCGCTCGTGCTAGAAACTTTGAAACGTGAATTCGGTCTTGAGATAAATGCCGAAGTGACCACCGAGGCAAATCCGGATACCGTCGACGAGCGTTATCTGAACACTCTGGCTGAAGCGGGTTTCACCAGGGTTTCGATTGGCATGCAGTCTTCGGTGGCGTCGGTGCTAAAGATTCTTGATCGAACTCATAACCCAGAGAATGTAGCCAAAGCGGTTGCGGCCGCCAAGTCGGCAGGCCTGCAGGTATCTGTTGACCTCATTTACGGCACGCCGGGCGAATCGCATGATGATTGGCGTGAGTCGCTGGCAACCGCTATCGATTTAGCTCCCGATCACATAAGTGCCTATTCGTTGATTGTCGAGCCGGGCACCAAACTCGCTCGTCAGGTGCGAACCGGTGAGTTGGCCCAGCCGAGCGACGATGACCACGCCGACAAATATGAGATTGCAGAGCAGATGATTGCAGCTGCCGGTTTTGATTGGTACGAGATCTGCAACTGGAGCAAATCGGCGGCAACAGTGTCTCGGCACAACCTCGCTTACTGGCGCAGCAATGACTGGTGGGGTTATGGTCCGGGAGCTCATTCACACGTTGGCGGCACTCGCTGGTGGAACGTTAAGCACCCTTCGGCATATGCTGAACGCTTGATGGCCTCAGAGTCACCAGCGCTTGCTCGTGAAAATCTTGATG
>JBFYOO010000156.1:0-5839 GCA_041303785.1 Micrococcales bacterium | reverse complement strand
CCTTTCGATGGCTTGGTCGTAATCGACAGCGTTCCCTACTACCAGGCGCACAACGCCTACCTTGACATGTGGTTTCAGCTCGGAGCAATCGGGCTTCTGCTGCTCTTGATTCTGATCACGGTGACCTTCGTGAAGCTCTGGCGACTGGGCGTTCGCCACACGAACCCGCTCTACCTCTGGCCAATGCTGGTCTTCTTTGGTTTGCTCGCGCAGAACCTCACAGAGAGCAGAATGCTGCTTGAAATTGGTTGGGTTCTTTTGGTGCTCATGGCCGTGAAAGCTAACGACCCCGAAGACACGTTAGAGCCTCGCGGCAAGACGCCTAAAAGAGCTCGTTTGCTCGGTCGAGGTCTTCGGCGAAATCAATCTCAACCGCGTAGAGATCACTGATATCTACCGCTTTGAAGCGAAGGCCATCGTTTTCGATTGCTAACTCGATGCCGCGCTCGAAATAATCCTGGTCGTCAACCTGAATCAAGCGCTGAATCAGCGCAGCCTTGTCTTGGCTGCCAACAAAGTTGATTCCAACGGCTTCGCCAAGGCCGCCAACGACCTGCTTTGAAAGCTCACTAATGAAACCAGAGTCGTCGAGAGTGTATTTGACCTCTTCATCGCTAACCTTCGACTGGTTGACCACAACGAACGACTGGTTCGATTCGATGAATTCGGTTACGCGAACCAAAACCTGCGGGTCGAAAACAACATCGCCGTTCAACCAGAGCACGCCACCGTCGCCCGAAGCTTGAAGCGCCTTGAGCAAACTCTTTGAGGTGTTCGTCTGGTCGAAGAATTCGTTATAGACGAAGGTTGCCTCAGGAAATCTCTCGATGATGGCTTCGAGTTTGAAGCCCACGACAATCATTACGCGGTAGCTCTCACCGAAGGCGGTCTTTAGGTTGTCGATCTGCTGCTTCATGATCGATCGACCATCGCGAAGCTCGGTGAGCGGCTTTGGAAGTGGCCGCGCTAGTCGCGTTCCCATTCCGGCGGCAAGAATTACAACCTGTTTAGACATGCGACAAGTCTATGGAATCAGAAGTCTTTGCCCGATTCTGATGAGATCAGAGGTCAGATTGTTTGCAGCGCGAATAGCGCTCACTGTTCGGTTAAACCTGACGGCAAGACCTGAAAGCGTATCGCCGCTAACCACTGTGTAGAAGAACGATGTGCTCGTTGGTGATGGAGTAACCGTTGGAGTCACGGTTCGAGTCGGCGTGGGGGTTGGAGTAGGTGTTCTGGTTGGAGTAGGTGTTGCGCTGCGCGTCGGGGTTGGAGACGGGGTTGACGTTGCAGTGGGTGTCGGCGTTGGAGTTGCAGTGGGTGTCGGCGTTGGAGTTGCAGTGGGCTCGACCAACACAGCCGGCGCGGCCGCACCTGTAGCGATTCGGCTGGCGAAGTAGGTGTCGACGTTTACCGCCGGCAAACCACCTGCGCGAAGGCTCTCATACCTGGCGGCGTTAGAAATTTTACGCTTCTTGCCGTTCTGAATCAGCCAGAAAACTTTGTCTGGGGTTCTGATGAACCTGCCAATTTCAACCGCCGCCACCACAATCTTCGAGCAGGTGACATCGCTCAACTTGAGCGCTGCACCCGGATAGTGAACAGCGGCGGCCGAATCAACCTTGAAGTACTTGCCGCTGGCAACAATGTATTCCTGCACACCGCAAGAAGCTTTTACGCCGGTGAGCTTGGCGTTCTGGCGATAGCCAGCAAGCTGAGCGCTGGTTGCGCTTCGGGCTTTCGCCAAACCAAATTGCTTTGCCTGATTCGTGTTCTCAACCCTGGCCATTGTGTTTGGCCCAGTGATCCAATAGGTCAGCCCAGTCTTGGTT
Organism: Micrococcales bacterium; assembly: GCA_041303785.1. Lineage (GTDB taxonomy): Bacteria > Actinomycetota > Actinomycetes > Actinomycetales > Microbacteriaceae > Rhodoluna. Next base: position 4,007 of record JBFYOO010000156.1, on the reverse strand, counting down.
GAGCGAACAACCGAACTGTCTGCGATAACCGGCGGCCCAAGTTTGATCATGGCTAGTGCAGACGCGCTGATGTCAACCACAGCGGTGCTGTACATATTGAATGCGAGAAGTGTTCGATCTGCCACCGACAGGGTTGCGCGTCGCTGTTTTGCGTTCACGTAGTAGATGGTTTTGTCGCCTGCGCCACGAATGAATGCCGGAGCTGTGATTGAGGTAGCGTCAGACGGAATTGCGTTCAAGAAGGCATCAGAAACTATCGGTGCATCGGCAACAACCTCAGTGCCATTGATAATCGGGCGCTTGCCCTCTGGCGTGAGCAAGTAGTGCAATCCGGTTGGGCTTTGAACTATCGACTTAACCGTGACTCCACTGTTGACCTTGCTCAGACCGTCGGTTGTCATGGTGCCGTTTGAAGCAGCAAACCACTTGGCAAAGTTCACATCTGCCGAGGTCTTTGGGTCGATTTCGAAGTACTTGCCGTCAACAAAAACACCCTTGTTGCCAGTTGTTCTGTTGGTGAAGAGCGACTTGTTGGCAATTATCGGGGTGCCCCATTGCAAATAGCTGAACGCAGAAATTTTCACAGGAGAAACAGCTGGCAGGTTTATGCCTGCCTCGGCCACCGAGAAAGTGTCGAGAATCTGACGCTTGCTTGCGCCGCTAATCAGGAATTCTTCTGTGCCTTCGCCGGCTACTCGTTCGGTTAGAGCGCCGCCGTTGGCTAGCGCTGAAAGCTGTGAAGAAGTCAGTTGCACCGCGGTAACGCAGTCGAGACCAAAGGTTGCGGCCTGGTTGCAAGTTGTGATGGTGAACTTCTTGCCTTCGTCGAAGAACCAGTACTGGCCGGTTGCCGACTTGATGAGTCGGTTCAAAGTGCTTGCCGTGGCAAACGAGTCAAGGTAGTCCTGCGAGATAACACCCAGTGGGCCCAGCGGCTTGAGTGCTTCGATCATGGCCGGGTCGCTGATCAAATACTTGTTGTTGTCGACAATTAGATAGGTAGGCGAGGTGCTGCTCTTCAGCAAGAAACCGCCACCGATCGGGCTACCGAACCAGTCGCTAAAAAAGCGCCAGAAGTTTCGATTTCCGTATGCGCTGCACGAATCACCAGTGCCATAGAGATTCTTCAAGGCTGCGTCATTTGGGGTGTAAGGCGTGTAGTAGTAGAGCGCGGTAGTCGCGATGCTCTTTATTAGAACAGGCTTGGTTCCGCATCTTGCGTTGGGGTTAAAACGAATGTTTGCGGTGCGACCAACCTTCAAATAGGTGAACGAACCGCGTGGATCTCCATACCACTGCAACTGGCCAGCACCTTTGTATAGCTGGTTGAAGAGACCCGTCCACACCTTGCCACAGATGCCGGGGTCGCTATCGGGGCAGCCGTAACCCATCGCAGCTCGATACATATATGCCGTTGGTCGAGAAGCCTGAATTAATCCCTGCTCTTTTTGCAGCGTCACCAACAAAACCTTCGGGTTGATGCCGCAAGCGCGAGCGATGTTGTAAATCATTTGAGATGCACGGATGTTCGGCATGGCCGGCATAGGTGCGCACTTGCCTTCTTCACCCGGTTTCTCGAGCTGGTCTGAAATGTAGTCGCGCAAACAGGCTGGGCCGGTGGTCGCTCGACAAACAGGAACCTTGCTTTCGAGAAAGCGTTGAATCTCTGCAACCGTCATCGTGCCAAAGTCATAGAAGACACTGTCACTGATTATGAGGCCAGGATCAAATCGTGAGGCATCGGCGGCCTTTGCTGGTGCCTCGGTCTGAAGCACAGAAATGCCAGTGAACACGAGCACAAAACTCAGCGCAACTGCAAGAATGCGATTCAGGCGTAACTTCATCATTTATCTGAATTCCGATTAGGGAATCAGCACCGAGCGGCCCGCGGATACCCCAAAGTGAGTTGCTGATTCGTAGGTTACGGTTACCAGCGCGGTGCCCTTTGGCAATCCGCTTAGCGAAAGCTCCATCGGAAAGCACTGCGTGGTAGTGACGTTTGATTCGGCCTTTACGGTCATGGTCTTCGACTGGGTTCCAGCCTGAACGGTCAGAGTGCAGGTGCCGCCATCCTCGTTGAAATTTGTAATTTGAGCTAGAACGCTAACGACACCGGCGGTTGCATCGACAAATGCGTCGTCAATCGAGACGGTAGCTGGAATCTTTGCCGATGTGGTCGGGCTAGCCGATTCAGTCGGGCTAGCCGATTCGCTTGGTTCGGCCGATTGACTGGTTGACGGGTTCTGGTCTGTTCCCCAGTTCGGATAAATGAGGCTGCATCCGCTCAAGGTGAGGGCTAGGCCAGAAGCGGCCACGACTGCGAGTAATTTGTTCAATTGGGCCTCCGTTAGGTGCTTTAAGCCTAACTTTGGGGCCTCGAAACGGCCGAGATTTGTGCCTGTGAGGTTTCTGAGATTATGCGGCCAGCAGTTTTAGCGTTTGCTCGCGTGAACCGTTGATGACCGCCCAGACAATTGAACGATGTTTGCCGGTGGCCGCGGACCAAACCGACTCATCGGCCGACTTGAGAACTTTGCCAGCACGTGTCTTGAACTCGTTGAAGAACTCTTCATCGGTCTCGGCGATTGCCGCCGTGTAGAGCTGCAGATCCATGGAGATAACGCGGATGAGGTGGCTGTCGACAACATGTTGCTCGACTAAGCCCTTCTCGCAGGCGCGCAAAAGAATCTTATTGATCTGTTCGATTGAGAGCAGTCGATCTTGCAGCGACTTCAATTCTTTGTTGCGTTTCGAGATTGACTCACCCTCGGCACGAACTCTCCAAAAGTAACCCGCACTCTTGAGCACATCAAACTCTTTGGCGGCAAGATAAGCGGTGCAAACCAGAGTCATGTCTTCGAACCATACGCCAACCGGAAACGAGAACTTATGCTCTTTCCAGAAATCAAAACGGTAGAGCTTGTTCCAACTTGTTGCGTCGCCGAGAAACTCTGGGTTTTGATTCAGGTTGGTTTTTGAGAGATTTTGCTTGAAAAACTTTGCGGTCGAGGTGCGATCAAAGTAACGCACGCCATAGAAACACACGGCCTTCGCAACAACAAGCTTGCTGCCAGTGAGTTGCGCCTGACTCACAAAACGCTTGATGGCACCTAGCGGCAAAAGATCGTCGCTGTCGAGAAACATGAGGTAGTCGGTGTCGGTTGCCGCGGCTACCCCGGCATTACGCGCGGCACCTAATCCTTGATTGTGTTGGGTAACAATCTTGAGATTCTCGGTTGTAGCCGCAAATCGCTGCAGAATTTCTGCCGAGCCATCGGTTGAGCCATCGTTGACGGCGATGATTTCTAAGTTTTGGTAGTTCTGAGCCCGCGCGCTGCGAAGCGCGTCTGCCAGGTATTGCTGCACGTTATAAACCGGAATCACCAGGGTGACCTTTGGCACGTCGGCGCTTTGCCCTCTGGCTTTGAAAGAGAACCACCAGATCAGGCGCATCAGCAGGTAGTAGGAGTTTGGAATCAGGCCAGAGCCCAGCAGTTTGCGAATTTTTGCAATCACTTTGCACCCCAAACCAGGTCAACCACGCGGGCCGCCGAACCGCCGTCTTCTAGGCTGTTGAACTTCTGCTGCCAGGCACGGTAGCGCTTCTCATAGAGCTTGCTGATCTGGTCGATGCGACCGAGCGCCTGAAGCACCTCTTGCTCTGTGTTCAAAATCGGGCCGGGCGCAGTGTCTTCGAAGTCGAAGTAGAAGCCGCGCTCTTCTCGGTAGCGCTCGATGTCTGGGGCCAAAAACATGATCGGTTTGCCGGTGACCGTGTAGTCAAACATCACAGAAGAGAAGTCGGTGATCATCACGTCGGCCGCAAGGTAAAGCTCTGTGACATCTGGATACATCGTCACATCGATTGCTCGACCGGCAACGCTGCCCTTGTGCACCGCGTGAGTGTTGGTGTGTCCGCGGTAAATCATGGTGAAACCTTCTGGCAACTCAACGTTTTCATTCATGAAGTTCACCGATTGCCAGTTGCCGGTTGCGCTGCGGTTGTA
>JBFYOO010000155.1:0-2974 GCA_041303785.1 Micrococcales bacterium | reverse complement strand
GCGACATTCGAATCGTCATTCTTGGCGACACGTTTGTTAGCGCAGCTGGTGACGAACGCGGCATGGGTTGGGTTGGACGCGTAACCGCAAAGACTCCATCGGGCAGTCCACGCATCGACATATTTGCTCTGCCAGCACCGGGTGAAACCACAACCATGCTCGCTGATCGCTGGGTTGCCGAGGTGCAGCGCAGATTCAGCACAGACACCGAAAACCGTTTGGTGCTTGCCCTGCCAAACACAGACCCTGCCGCCGGAATCTCGATCTCACGTTCACGTCTCAACATCGCAACAATCGTTGACGAAGCCAAAAAGTCGGGCATTGAAAGCTTCTTGGTTGGGCCGATTCCGAGCCGCAACCCGCAGCTCAACCCCGAGATTGAGCACCTAGCCAGCGGCTTCGAAGATGTGGCCACCCGTCGCGGCATCCCGTTTGTTGATTGCTTCAGACCGCTGGTCGAGCACGACGGTTTCAACGCAGAGCTGCAGTCGTCAGAACATGGATTACCAGGTCAAACCGGCCACGGCCTAGTCGCCTGGCTAGTGCTCAACCGCGGCTGGTATGAGTGGCTCGAAATCGAATCACCGGAATAGGTATTCGCCTCGGCGAACACTAGGCTTGGCGGGACTCCGAAAGGTCTTCCCATGAAAAAAATTCTCGCGCTACTTGCTGCCGCAGCATTCGTCTTTGCTGGCACAACACCAGCCAAAGCAGACGTAAGTTACTTTGACGAATGGCAGTGGTGGAACGACTTAACGCCCACCTCAATGGTCTCTTTGTCTGTTACTGGATCTTTGATCCAAGGCTCGAACTATCAAGTGGTAGCCACAGGTACCGCACCTGCCGGTCGAACTTGTTGGATCTTCATAAAGAACCTAGGTAATCCAGGCAGCCCTGTGGGCTCTCAAAGCGTTACAGGGAGCTTTTCGTTAATGAGCGCTACTCTCGTTGCGGGTCAAGCAGGCACGTTTGAGCAGTTCGGTGGGCAGTTAACCTGCGTCGATGGTGTTGCTGAAAATATAAACGCCCATTCAACCTACATTCGCACGAATTTTGAAAGCGCAGTGGGTTCTCCGGTTAACTTCAGCATTTTCCCACAGGCAGGGGGCACTGCCTTCACTACTTGGGGAATTGCTAATGGTGCAACCAGCTATGTTGTGACCGCTACCCCAGGTGGAGCAACTTGCACCACCAGCGACAACTACTGTGTTGTTAGCGGCCTGACTCCTGGAGAGACCTACAACTTCAGCGTCGTTGCGAGAAATGGCAGCGCTTCTGGAATTGCAGTTTCAAGCGGCTCTGTGCTGTTGCGTGAGCCGGTGACAGTTGGTGTTGGCTTGAATGGTGGCACCTGGCGTGTTGGTGAGACCGTGACCGCTCAATATGCCGTTCAGGGTTCGAACGCGACACCAACAATTACTTGGTATCGCTGCCCAACTGGCGTTGGCACAATGCCTACTCCACCACCGGCTGGCGAATGCAGTTCAGTAGGTTCTGGTTCGAGCTATGTTTTGGCTGCTGGCGACGTTGGCAAGTATGTAACCGCGCACGTTTTTGTGAACAACACCGACCCTCAGGGGCAAATGACCGCCTTGAGCATGACTGCCGTTTTGGCTTCAGGCGCAACAGCACCCGCACCGGTTGCTGACCCTGCCGGAAATCCAACGATTGTTAACATTCCGAACCCGATTGTTTCAGTTGCTGGCGGCACCGAGGTGACGATTACCGGCACCGGCCTTGCCGGGGTTACCGGTGTGACAGTTGGTGGGTTGCCAGCGATCGTTGTTTCAAAGACAGACACAACTGTGGTTGTTCAGGTTCCTGTTTCAACCAAGACTGGCGTTGCCGACCTAACGATCACAAACGATAAAGGTTCGGTGACCTCAAAGTCAGCGATCATCTATGCGCTCAACCCAGTGATCAAGATCACGAAGACTAAGACCATCACCGGTTTCAAAGCCGGCCAGAAGGTTTTGACCAAAGCACAAAAAATCGCGGTCAAAACTCTGGTCACTGCAAACCCTACGTTGACGACTTTGAGTTGCGCCGCGAAGACAGTGGGCATTAAGGCATCAAAGACAGAGCTCGCCAAAGCCAAGACCCTGGCAAAAGCGACCTGCGCCTACGCAAAGACCTTGAAGAAAACCTTGATCGTTAGCTCAACCGCAAGACAAACTCTGCCAAAGAGCAAGGCAAGCAGAACAGTTGCACTAACCTTCAAAAACTAGACAGATAACAAAAAACGGGTGACTCGAAAGAGTCACCCGCTTTTGCGTTAAGTCGATTAGTGCTCTTCGCCGGCCTGAATCGCGCGAATGCGAGCCATAATGTTGTCGGCTAGCTCTTGCGGAGGCATCTCAGTGCAGTGTTTCTCGATGGTGCCGTTGATGGTGTTCTCGAGGTCGTAGTCTGACTCGCAACTGTCGCAGTTAGCAAGGTGACCGGTGATCTCGACCAGCTCTTGTTCTGAAAGTTCGTTGTGCAAAAACTCGTGAACGTGACGTTTAGTTTCTTGGCAATCGAATTCAGCCATTATGCGCTTACCCCCAAAATGTGACCAATTTCAACTTTTGCGCGGTGCAGCAAGCGCACTAGCTCAGGCTGGCGAATTGCCAATCGCTGCGAAACATCACTCAGTGTGCGCTTCTCAACAAGCACAAGCTGCGCAACGTCTGCCTGGTTCTTTGGCAACTTTGCGATTGCCGAAACCAAATCATCCTGAGCGACTTTGCTAAGGTCTGGTGCGACGTCGTCTTCGTCGAACGTGACGTCTAGATCGTATTCAGCCATTACTTGGCCTCCTTCACGGATGTGTCGTAACCCTCTTGCTGCGCATACTCGAGAAGCAAGCCACGAAGCATTTTCTTTCCTCTGTGCAATCCACTCATGACCGAGCCGTCAGGAATGTCGAGCACCTTTGCGATCTCGGCATATGACAACCCTTCGACCACGCGATAGTAAACAATCATTCGCC
>JBFYOO010000154.1:0-3977 GCA_041303785.1 Micrococcales bacterium | reverse complement strand
ATGAAGCACGGAATGGTCGCCAAGATTGGCGCTGAGGGAGTCTTCGTGATCGGGCTCAGGTCTGGTCACGGTGTTGCGGTCAAGATTGCCGACGGTTCACTGCGCGCCGCGCCGCTAGTTGCACTCGGTTTGCTGCACCGCAACCAACTCATCACTGATGTCACCTTTGCCGAGCTTAAGACCGCGCTCGCGGTCAAGTCACTAGGTGGCGCTGAAGTTATCGGTGAAATGCGTTTGGCATAAGTTTTAGGCAACCTTGTGGCGAGCCTCGAGCTTTGCGCCCTCTACATCCATCTGCGGAAGCAGGCGATCGAGCCAACGCGGCAACCACCAGGCGTTCTTTCCGAGCATCGTCATCATCGCCGGCACAAAAACCAGTCGAATCAAGAACGCATCAATCAAGACACCAACAGCAAGGGCGAGACCCATCGGCCTAACGCTGGCCAGGTGCGAGAATGCAAAGCCACCGAAGACCATGATCATGATGATGGCGGCGGCAACCACAACCGCGCGACCAGAACGTATTCCGCTCAAAATCGCCTGCTTCGGGCTTTCACCGTGAACGAATGCCTCGCGCATTCCCGAAACCAAGAACAACTGATAGTCCATGGCTAGGCCAAAGAGAATTCCAATCACGATGGTCGGCAAGAAGCTCAAGATTGGGCCGGGGTCGTGCACGCCTAGTAGGTCGCCAAACCAACCCCACTGATAGGTGGCAACTACCACTCCGAGGGTTGCAACAACAGTCAGCAAGAATCCGAGGCTGGCAATAATTGGCACTGCAATCGAACGAAACACCATTACGAGAATCAACATCGAAAGAATCAGCACAGTGCCCAGATATAGCGGCAGCGCATCGCTGAGTTTCTGCGAGACGTCAATGTTGCTTGCGGTCAGACCGGTCACGCCGATAGTCGCACCGAACTCGCGCTCGACTTCAGAATTAAGAGCACGCAGTGCAAAAACTAGATCTTCTGTGCTTTCGCTTGCTGGCCCTTCAACGGGTTGAATCTGAAACAAGATTCGGGTTTCATCATCAGACACAGCGGCTGGAATTACTGCGTCGACATTCGGCACATCCATGAAACGTTCTGCAAGATCTGCCTGAAGTTCGAGAAGCTCGGCTTCGGTTTCTGCTTTGTCGACAGTAGCGACGGCGATTACCTGACCATTAGCACCAGCACCGAAGCCAGCGCTAGTGAGTTTGTATGCACGATATTGAGTTGAGTATTCAGCCTCAGATGATCCGTCTGGCAAGCCGAGTCTCATAGAAGAAAGCGGCAGGGCCGTTATCGACAGAGTGGCAGTTACCAAAATCATGGCAATCACCGGGTGGGCTACGGGCCAAAACGAGCGGCTCTTTTTGGATGGCTCTGCTTCGACGGCAGGTTTCTCTGTGACGTTTAAATCATCCAGCGCCGCACGTTCCTTCTTAGAGAGAATGCGCATTGCGATGAGTGAAGCCATAGCCGGGGTGAAGGTAACCGCGATCAAAACCGAAATGAAGATAGCCAAAGAGCCCATCGTGCCCATCATGCCGAGAAATTCGATGCCAGTGAGGTTAAGCGCTGCAAGAGCAATGATTACGGTCAGCCCGGCGAAGAACACCGCGCTACCAGAGGTGCCGTTTGCCAAGCCAATTGACTCGCGCAATGGCATGCCGGCTTTGAGTTGGCGACGGTGCCTGTTCAAGATGAATAGGGCATAGTCGATGCCCACTGCCAGCCCGAGCATGACGCCCAAAATTGGAGTGGTCGAGGTCATTGGCACAACAGCGGCGAGCGCCAAGGTGGCCGTGGCACTGATGCCGACGCCCAGAAGCGCTGCTGCCAGCGGAAGTCCGGCGGCGGTGAAAGTTCTCAGCATTAGAAGCAGCACGATTGCTGCAATGACAATGCCAACAACTTCACCAATACCAAGGATGCCTTCGGCAGAATTGGTCAGCGCTTGAGAGAACTCAACCTGCACGCCTGCCGGAACCATGGCTGAGACATCGGTAATTATTTGTTGTCTCTGCGCTGGCTCGATGAGGTCGATCTGTTTGGTGAAGATAACGGTTGCAAGTGCAGTCGTGCCGTCAGACGAGATGGTTCTAAAGTTTTCTGCGGCGGCAACGAGACGCTGGCCCGCAGTGATTTGCCCTTCGTTCTCAGCGAGAGTAGCTTTTCCGTCTGCTAATTGAGTTTTTCCGCTGGCAATCTGCGCCTCTTGAGCATCGATTGTTGCTGAAGCCTGAGCAAGAGACGTTTTACCTGCGTCAATTTGACCGAGTTGCCCAACAACGTCTGCGCGCGCAGAAACGAGTTGTGACTTAGAGGCCTCTAGCGAAGCAATCTGCTCAGCCGGTGCTTGCGCGGCAACTAGGGCATCAATGCCGGCCTGAACTTGAGCGAGTTGGTCATCAATTGTCTTCAACCCGGCTCGAGCCTGCGTTTCACCGACGCGCAGTTCGGAAAGTTTTTGACTTATCGTCTTTCGACCAGCTGCTATTTGCGCTGGCGCATCAAGTAACTTCTGCTCTTGATCTGCAATCGTGGTTTTGGCGCTAGCAAGCTTGACAGCGCCGTCTTCGAGCTCCTGAAGCGAGGCAGCTCTGTCGGCGGCAGTGGTGAATGGGTTAACGACGCTGTTTACGTTGTCGCGTTCTACCAATTCGTCTAGCGCAGCACTAATTCCGGCCTCTTGGGCCAGAGAAAACTTTGCGCCGTTTTCGCTATAGAAAACTATTTGAGCGGTGCCTCGGCTGGCATCAGGAAACTTATCTCGCAGTTCGTCGATGATCTGTTGCGAAGGGGTGCCGCTAATCGAGAGGGTAGTAGCGAGTTTGCCTCCACTGAGCAGCATTGCTGTTACGCCGGCGCCGAGAAGCAGAATCCATGTGATTATTACCAGCCATGCTCGTCGAGCTGAAAACTGACCAATTCGATAGAGCAACTCGGCCAAGTGAAACCTTCAATCTGTGAGAACGCTGTTAGAAATTCGGGGCGCCTGAAGATAAGGGCCAACCCTGAGAGAAACTGAGTCTCCAGTGGCTTTATTCCAAGCGTTGTGGCAGCGAGATAAGCATTTAGGCTCTAATCAAGGCATTGCGCGGGTTTTCAAGAATCGACTCACAGTCAACTCTCAGGCGTAGGACAAAGGGACATGAAAAGACGAGAACTAATCGGCGGCTCGTTAGCGCTGGCGACACTTCTGCTGACAGGGCAACCTGCTCAAGCCCGAGACATCAGCCTCGGCAAGGCGAACGGCATCAAGGTGGGCGCAGCCAAACTCTTCACTATTGCTGGCAGCCGCATTCTGGTCTTTCGATCAAGCACATCAAGATACTCCGGCTTGATTGCCAGCTGCCCTCACGATGCAACAAACTTGCTCGCCTCACACGTTAGGTCTGCAAGGGTGACTTGCCCGAAAGACAAGAGCGTGTTTAACGCCAGCACCGGAAGACGAATCAGCGGGCCAAGCAAAAAAGCAATGCGCGCTGTGCCAATCAAAGTAATCAACGGTTTTCTAATTGCAACTCTTGCGGCTGCGGCAACCGTTGCACCGACGCCCACGCCGTCGAATTCGGCTTCTGGCGAAGAGTTAGTGAAGACCGCGAGAGTTCCGGTCGGTGGTGGAATTAAAGTTAACTCCAAACGTGGCGAGATCATGGTTGTGCAACCCAAAGCAGGTTCGTTCGCAGCGTTCTCAGTAATCTGCAATCACGGTGGTTGTGCGGTAAGTCGAGCAACAGCTACGGCAATCATCTGCACCTGTCACGGATCTGAATTCTCGACCGCAAATGGTTCGGTTATTCAAGGCCCGGCAACAAAAGCGCTGATGAAATACGACATCGTCGAGCGCGACGGCGCAATTTTTCTTCGATGAGGGCTGAGCGATTAGGGCCGAGGTGATTCTGCTGTGTCGGTAATGCCAATGTTTCCGCTCGGCACGGTTTTGTTGCCGGCGATGCCTCTTTCTCTGCGCATTTTCGAAGA
>JBFYOO010000153.1:0-4140 GCA_041303785.1 Micrococcales bacterium | reverse complement strand
GTGCGCAGCGATGCAAACACTATTGAGCAGGTAGTAGAAGAAGTGCTTAACGTTCGGCTCAGTGAGCGTGCAACACGCTTGATCGACGGCCGCAACGAAACCTCAATGGAGAAGAAGAAAGCCGAGGGCTACTTCTAATGTCTAAGGCAATTATTCGCCTGGTCACCTGCGGCAGCGTTGACGACGGCAAGAGCACACTGATTGGTCGTTTGCTGGTTGAAACTGACAGCGTGCCTGATGACACCATTGCCGCCGCGCGCGATGTTCGCAGAGCCGGCTCGACAGTGAAAAAGGGCGACATCGATTTCAGCCTGCTAACCGACGGTCTCGAAGCAGAGCGTGAGCAGGGCATCACAATCGACGTTGCCTACCGCTCTATGCAACTTCGCAACGGTCGCCGCCTGATAATCGCCGATGCTCCAGGACACGAGCAGTACACCCGCAACATGGCGGTCGCCGCCTCTCGCGCAGACATCGGGCTGGTGCTAGTTGATGCAACCCGAGGTATTAGACCGCAGACCCTGAGACACCTACACATCTGTTCTCTTATGAAGGTTTCGCGAATTGCCGTTGTCGTCAACAAGCTCGACGGTGTCGACTACAGCCAAGAAGTTTTTGAAACCATCAAACTCGATTTGCAGCCGGCAATCGAGCGACTCGGGCTGACCGATGTCGAGTTCATTCCGGTGAGCGCACTCAGCGGCGACAACGTTTCTGCCGCAACCGACAACATGCCTTGGAATTCTGGCCCAACCCTGCTCGACTACCTGCAGCACTGGCCAGACCAGCTCGAGACCGAGAACGCCCCACACCTTGGAGTGCAGACTATTTCGCGCGCCGAAAACTTTAGAGGCGTTGCCGGAACCGTCTTCGGTGGCAGCTTTGCAGTCAACGACGAAGTCGTGGTGCTGCCTTCAAAGAAGCGAGCTCGCATCGCGCGAATCTCAACCTTCGACGGAGACCTGATCACTGCCCCAGACCTGAGCGCAGTCACCCTAGTGCTCGACCCAGATGTCGACGCCTCGCGTGGCGACGCAATCGAGTTGGCGAGCAACTACGTTGAGCCGGCAAACCGTTTTGCCGCCGAGATTGTATGGCTCGGCGACAGCGAGATGATTCACAGCCGTTCTTACTTCTTGATCAACGGGTCGACAGTTGTGCCGGCCATGGTCACCGCGATTCGCCACGTGATAAACATCAACACCGGTGAGCACGAATCGGCACGCACCCTAAAGACCAACGCAATTGCCGCAATCGAAATTGCCACGGATGCCGCAATCGCGCTCAACTCATACGCGAACAACCGCTACTCGGGCAACTTCATTCTGGTTGACCGCACAACCATGTCAACCGTCGGCGCTGGAATGGTGACGCACCAGCTTCGCAGAAGTTCGAACATCACAGAACATCACTTTGAGATCGATCGTGAAGTTCGCGCGAAGCAGAAGTCGCAGAAACCACAGGTCATCTGGATGACCGGGCTCTCGGGATCTGGAAAGTCGACCATCGCAAACGCACTTGAGAAGAAACTGTTTGCAAACGGAATTCACTCGTATGTGCTCGACGGCGACAACCTTCGACTCGGCATAAACAAAGATCTCGGCTTCACCAAAGAAGACCGGGCAGAAAACGTGCGCAGGGTTTCAGAGATTGCCAAGTTGATGTTCGACGCAGGTCTCGTGGTTGTCGTTGCCCTGGTTAGCCCTTACAAGGTAGACCGCGATCACGCGCGTGAATTGTTTGCCGAGGGTGATTTTGCCGAGGTCTTCATTGAGACACCTGCCGAGGTCTGCGCCGAGCGCGACCCGAAGGGTCTATACAAGAAGGCCGCGGCCGGCGAACTGCCGAACCTCACTGGCGTTGGCCAAGACTACGAAGCGCCGACCTCTGCCGAGCTTGTGCTCGATGGTCAGGCACCGCTCGAGCAGAGCGTTGAGAAACTCATCAACCGCTTCTTCTAAGGTCTGCCTGGGCTTGCCCAGTGGGCCGAGAGGCCTAGCGCTTGCCGAGAAGGCCCAGTTTGCGCGGCAACGCCAACAGCCTGCGCCTAAGCATCGCCCTAGCAATTAGCTGGTCGATAGCAGCTACCACCTCGACCTGCTCTTCGCTACTGCTCGCCTCTTCAGTGCGATAGCTGCTTACGAACAGAGGGTTCCTCGAATCAAACCAGCGCTTGGCAATGAGTTTGTGGTCGGCCGAGAAGTGCTCGGCAAAGAGCTCAACCACCTCGGGCGTTGGCACAAGCCCGCGACCTGCAAACTCTTGTTCGAGCCGATTGAACAACCAGCGGTCTTCTGCCAACAGCCGCACCCGGTCAGACTTTGCGTTTACTCGGTTCAATGACTCGAGGGCGAGCGCATTTAGATTCACGTTGCGCAGCTCTTGCTTTGAGAGGTCTAGTTGGTTTGGGCTGATCCCCGCTGCCGCAAGAAAATCTGCAATCAAAACATCGCCACTTTGACCCTCGGGATACAACCGCACATCGATGTTTGCTTCGCCGAAAACAGCGGCCCAGTTGCTGAGCGTCTTTTTGTGATCGATGATGTGTGAGATTCTTCGATGTTCTGGGCGATAGAACTCTTCGGTTACGTGAATTCCTTTTTTGATTGCCATGCCGTGGTGGCTCATGGCAATCTTTAGCGGGTCGCGCAGGTAAAGCAGAACCCTAATGTTCTGGCATCCTGCTTCTTCGAGCAGGCTCCTTAGCAAAGCGATGTCATCTGTGCCAAGCAGCCGCGACTGAAAGTGCTCGCTGCTCAGAATCACTTTTTCTGGTGCGGTTGATTTGATCTCGCCGGCCAGGGCTTGAATTGTCGCCTGGCGAAACTTTTGTAATTCGGCTTCGCTGCCGATTGAAAGTTGCCTGGTTAGGCCGTCGGCCCGAAACTTTGCATAGCTTGCCACCGCAAGGTGAAAGTTGTTGCCGCTCGCTGAGTAATTTGAAACCAAAATCGACGACTTGAGCAACTGTTCGCGGTTCTGACGAAGCAAGAACTGAATGCTCGTGGTGCCGGTCTTCTCAAGACCGATGTGCAAAATGGTTTGTTTCAAAAGGCAACTCTCTTTGTTCTACCAAGAACTATCGCACACGAGCACTTGCCTATACTTGAGCGCAAGCGAGCTTTCTAGAGAGGCAACGATGGCTATCGTTCACATAGGTCTTGGCAAGACCGCCACCACCGCTTTGCAGAAAAGGGTGTTTCCAGAGCTCGCGAAGTTCGGCTTGATTTCGGCATACAACCCTAAGAACCTCATGCGCCTGCTCTATTTGAAGCGGCTCACAGAGCTCACCAAGGAACAAGAGGCCGAGCTGACAAAACTGGTGAAGGCCAACAAAGACGCCGTTGTTTCGTTTGAAGGTCTAGTCGATTGGAACCCGGTCAACTGGAAGCAGGCCAGAGACGAGAACCTAGCCACCTTCGGCAAAGACGCCACTATTCTGCTCACGATTCGTGAGCCCCGCGGTTACCTGACCAGCGTCTACCAGCAGGTAGTTGCCGAGGGGCATGTGGTTGAGCCTAAGAACTTCTTCGTCTCGAGCGAACTGGCCGGTCTAGCAGCCTCAGCAAATCGACGCGGAATGCTCGAATACTTCGATCAGCAGCACTTCGACATGGCCAAGCTGGCCGACCTCTATCGCGAAAAATTCAGCAAGGTCATTGTGGTTGCCATGCCGCAACTCGGCAGCATGAATTTTCTAGACGCGTTTTGTTCGATTGATGACACTTCTCGTGCCGTTGTGCAGAAGAACTTCAACACACTCGAGCCAAACAATCGGTCGTTCTCGCGCCTGGCGATGAGCCTAACGCTCAGGCGAGAGCGGCTGCTCAACTCATTGGGTATTCGCTCGCAATCAACCCATGACTTCGACATTCGTGCGCTCGAAAATTTCACGAAACCGATTGCCGAGCCGAGCGGCAAGTCGAGCGGCAAACCAGCGGCTCGAAGAAGCGCACTCAAGCGCTTGAAGCGCAAGGCGTGGGTTTGGTCAAAGCGCCTTCGCCGTTGGCGCTACCTGATGCAGGTTGTTGTCAACCGCGGCTTCGTCTACAAAAAGTATGAGTTGCCGGCCGGAATTCTGAACGAGTCGGTAATCAAAAAGAATCTGGAGTTCTACAACGAAGTTCTCGCTGCCAAAGA
>JBFYOO010000152.1:0-2691 GCA_041303785.1 Micrococcales bacterium | reverse complement strand
GAGAATCGAGCCGATGCAGTGCCAAAACTTGAGTTGCGCGAGAACCCATCCGAGAAGAATTGGCTCACTTTGGAGGGCGCCGTGCTAAAAAACCCAATAGACGCACATCGAATGGAGTCTTACGAGCAGATTCTGGGCGAACAATTGGCGTCAGGGGAGAACACTGACAAATTCGAGAGACTCAGCCGCTTTGCCACAGGCCGGGCGCGGGTTAGCTACTTCGAGCTGGGCCAGCGCTAGCGAGTGAGCGTGCGCTTGAAGACAATTCGACCAAAACCGCTAATCACACTCATGATTAGGGCCGCGAGAATTGCCCATCCGAGAGATGTGATGGCAAGACCTTCGCGATCGAAGCCGTCGATGCTGAAAATTGGCGATCCGATTAGCTGCGAGAGCCAGGCCACGAAGAGCAACAGGGCGCCGTTGATGACGAAGTTGATGAGCCCGAAAGTCAAGATGTATAGGGGTGCAGACAAAATCTTGATGATTGGGCCGATGATTGCATAAACCAAGCCGAAGATCGCCGCCACGAGAATGAATGAGCCCACCCGAGTCCAGAAAGAGTCACCGCCGTATGGTGCCAACTTCACTGCGGGAATCACCATGGTCACTACCCAGAGACCAATGGCATTGAACATCGTGTTTAGTGCGAAACGAACCATGCTCAGATTCTGCCATAAACAAGTAGATTTGACCCTGTGAGTCAAGACCCAACTGACCTGCCTATGGTGCAGTTTCTCTCGATGGAGGGCGATGTTCGTGTGCCTGCGCAGTGGGCTGAATATGGCGAATATCTCAAGAATCTCACAGAGGCCGACTACCTAAAGTTCTATCGCGACATGGCTCGCATTCGTCGCTTCGACAACGAAGCCACGGCACTTCAACGCCAGGGCCAGCTCGGACTCTGGATTCCGGCAATCGGCCAAGAGGGCGCACAGATTGGGTCGGGCTACGGAGTTGGGCCGAACGACCACATTTTTCCGAGCTATCGCGAGCACGGTGTTGCTCTAACCCACGGCATCGACCTGATGTCGATCTTGAAGATGCTTCGTGGAGTAAACCACGGTGGCTGGAACCCAGATGAGACCCGTTTTCACCTCTATGCAATAGTTCTTGGAACCCAGGTTCTGCATGCAACCGGCTATGCCATGGGCGTTAAGTTCGACGGCAAAGTTGGCACCGGAAATAAAGACGAAGACCTAGCCGTCATCTCATACATGGGCGATGGCGCAACTGCCGAGGGTGACGTTAGCGAAGCGTTCTTGTTTGCTGCGGTGAACGAGTCACCGATTGTCTTCTTCATTCAAAACAATCAGTGGGCGATTTCTTCACGCTCGAGCGCACAGACCAAGGTGCCTCTATATCAGCGCGGAGATGGTTTTGGTGTGCCGGGTGTTCGCATCGACGGCAACGACGTTTTGGCTTCTTATGCCGTGACAGCAAAACTCATGGATGATGCTCGCGCCGGAAAAGGCCCGAGCCTAATCGAAGCCCTCACCTACCGAATTGGCGCGCACACCACATCTGATGATCCGACAAAATATCGCGATGACGAAGAAGTTGAATATTGGAAAGCACGCGATCCGATTATTCGCCTCGAAAAGTTTTTGCGTCGCAATGGAATCAATCAAGATTTCTTCGACGAGGTTGAGCACGCCGGTGAATTGCTTAGCGCAGAAATTCGCGAGGCAACTTTCGCGTTGAAAAACCCTCCAATCGAAAACATGTTCAAGCACGTTTACTCTGAGCAACACCCTCTCATTGATGAGCAGCACGCGTGGCTCGATGGCTACGAGGCTTCGTTTGGCGGTGAGCAACAGTGAGCAACATGGTAGAGATGCCGCTAGCTAAAGCGATCACCGCTGGGCTTCGCGAAGCAATGCGCAAGAACGACAAAGTTCTAATGTTTGGTGAAGACGTTGCTCAGCTCGGTGGGGTTTTTCGAGTAACCGAGGGACTTCTCGACGAGTTTGGCAAAAACAGAATCTTTGACACCCCGATTGCCGAATCTGGAATCGTGGGCACCGCAATCGGATTAGCCATGCGTGGCTACCGCCCGGTAACCGAAATTCAGTTTGACGGTTTCATCTTTCCGGCGTTCGATCAGATAACGAGCCAGTTGGCAAAGTTGCAGAACCGCAGTGAGGGTTTCTTGCAGATGCCAGTGGTCATTCGTGTTCCATACGGCGGCGGCATTGGTGCGGTTGAACACCACAGCGAGAGCCCAGAAGCCTATTTCGCCCACACCCCGGGGCTCAGAGTAATCAGCCCGAGCACACCGAACGATGCCTACTGGATGATTCAGCAGGCAATCGAGTCAACCGACCCAGTGCTCTTTTTCGAGCCGAAGCGTCGCTACTGGCAGAAGGGCATGGTTAATCTAGACGCTGCACCTGGCAGCATGCACCAGGCCCGCGTTGTGGTGCCTGGCACCGACGTCACCATTGTCGCCTACGGCCCGATGATGAACGTGGCTTTGCAGGCGGCGGCTCTCGGCGCCGAAGAGGGCAAGAGCATCGAGGTAATCGACGTTCGCTCGATGTCACCGATCGATTTTGCAACCATTGTAGATTCGGTTAAGAAAACTGGTCGACTCGTTATCGCTCACGAGGCCAACACATTTGTTTCTGTGTCTTCAGAAATCGCTGCCCGCGTCGCAGAACTGGCTTTCTATCACCTCGAAGCTCCACC
>JBFYOO010000151.1:0-3165 GCA_041303785.1 Micrococcales bacterium | reverse complement strand
GGGCTATCGAAGCTAATGCTGGCATCTGGTTGTGTCATGCATCTCAGAATAAGTCAAAGGCCGGGTCTCAACGATTCTGAGCGAATCTGTTGAAAACCCGGCCTAGGCAAGAGTCTGTTAGAAACTCTTACATTGACTTGTAAGCCTCGTCGAGGCAGCTGCGAAGAATCTGCTCAATCTCGACAAACTCGTCACGGCCGATGGTCAGCGGCGGAGCAAGCTGAACCACTGGGTCTCCTCGGTCGTCAGAGCGGCAGTAGAGGCCCTCTTCGAACAGGCGGTGAGAGAGAATTCCGCGAAGCAGCTTCTCGCTCTCCTTGTCGTTGAAGGTCTCTCTGGTGTTCTTGTCTTTCACAAGCTCAATCGCCCAGAAGTAACCAGCGCCGCGAACATCGCCAACAATCGGCAGGTCGCGCAGCTTGTCGAGGGTCGACTTGAACTCTGCTTCGTTGCGGGCAACGTTGCCAACGAGGTCTTCCTCATCAAAGATGTCGAGGTTCTCGAGAGCAACTGCGCAGGCAACCGGGTGGCCACCGTAGGTGTATCCGTGAGGGAAGATGTTGGTGCCAGTCTTGAATGGCTCGAACAACTTCTCTGCAATCAACAGTGCACCAATCGGGGCGTAGGCCGAGGTCATGCCCTTTGCTAGCACCATCATGTCTGGCTCGAAGTCATACTTCTCTGACGCAAACATGGTTCCGGTGCGACCAAAGCCATCGATAGTCTCGTCGGCAACGATTAGAACGTCATACTTGTCGCAGATCTCACGAACGCGGTCGAAGTAAACCTTCGGCGCTGTGAAACAGCCTCCCGAGTTCTGAACCGGCTCAAAGATAAACGCCGCAACGGTGTCTGGGTCTTCGAACAGAATCATTTCTTCGACGCGGTTTGCGGCCCAAAGAGCAAACTCTTCTTCGGTCGCAAAGTCGTCTTGAGCGCGGTACCAGTTGGTGTTTGGCACTCTGAAGGTGCTCGGAACCAGGGGTTCGAACATCTTCTTCATTGACGGGATGCCGGTTAGCGACAGGGCTCCGTGCGATGTGCCGTGGTAGGCAACCGCGCGGGTTAGCACCTTGTGCTTAGTTGGCTTGCCGATCATCTTGAAATACTGCTTGGCCAGCTTCCAGGCTGTCTCGTTTGCCTCGCCACCACCGGTGGTGAAGAAAACGCGGCTCAGGTTCTTTGGCGCATAAGACAGCAAGCGCTCAGAGAGCTCGATGCCAGGCTTGTGTGCGTGTGACCAGAGTGGAAAGTAGTCGAGTTCTTTCATCTGCTTTGCAGCAGCCTCGGCTAGACGAGTGCGTCCGTGGCCGATGTTGACCGAGAACAGGCTCGAGATGCCGTCGAAATACTTCTTTCCGTTTTGGTCCCAGAAGTGGTGACCAGATGCCTTGGTGATGATCGGAATCTCACCCTTGGCGGTGTAGTAAGGGCTGTGGCGGGTGAAGTGAAGGAACATGTTGTCCTTCGCTGCCTGCTGCAGCATCTTTGGTGTTGCTTCAACTCCGCTCTTGCGAGCGTCTAGAAGCGGGGTGGCGCGGTCGGCTTTAGCATTGGTCGTCCCATTCGACGGCTTGAACGCGGTTTTTACTCCGCGAGCAAGTTTGCTCACCAGGCTCTCCTTGGTTGCCATGAAATATCACTCTTTACATTGGTAGTTGTTCGTTGTGGAGACGCATCATCGCGTTCCCCAGTTGTAGAACTGCTTGTGCAACTTCAAATAGACAAATGTCTCGGTTGAAGTTACTCCGGGCAGCGACCGGATTTTTGAATTGAGTAGCTCTATGAATTCGTCATCGTCTTCACAGATCACCTCAACCAAAATGTCAAAACTTCCTGCTGTGTGAACTACATAATCAGTCTCGGATAACGCGGCGATGCTTTCAGCGATCGATCGAGTATCGCCGGTGCAGCGAATGCCAATCATGGCCTGGCGAAAGAAGCCGAGTTGCATCGGGTCAGTCACTGCAACAATCTGCAGCACGCCTGTATCTGTAAGTTTTTGCACACGCTGTCGCACGGCTGCTTCACTGAGGCCAACTACCTTGCCAATCTCGGCATACGAGCGGCGACCGTCGAACTGCAACTGCTCGATGATGGCTTTTGAGACATCATCCAGGGTCGTAGTTCTGGTGGCCGTACGGTTCATGGTCCGATTTTGTCACTGATTTAGGCATTTCGCAAATGAATCAGTAGCGTTTTGCCATTTTTGATAACGAAAAGGTCACTCTGGCGGCAATTTTGCTTCGTTTTCGAGATTTAGCTTCGGTGGTTATAGGGTTTTTATATCAACTTCAAAGGAGAGTGAGCGATGGCGCTCAAGCAGCTAAAGAACTTCGTAAACGGCGAGTATGTCGAAGCCAAGTCGGGCCAAACCACCGAGATCTTTGATCCGGCAACGGGCAAGCCCTACGCCTCGGCTCAATTGAGCAATACTGCTGATATCGACAACGCCTACAAGGTTGCCGACAAAGCCTTCGAAACGTGGTCGCAGACCACCCCTGGCGAGCGCCAGCTTGCTTTGTTTAGAATCGCAGACGCTCTTGAGGCTCGCGCCGAAGAAATGGCAGACGTCGAATCTCAGAACACTGGCAAGCCTCGACCAAGTTTGATTGAGAACGAAATTTTGGTTTCGGTCGATCAGATTCGTTTCTTTGCTGGTGCAGCTCGCAACCTACAGGGCATCGCAACTGCCGAGTATGCGAAAGACCACACATCATCTATTCGTCGCGAACCAATCGGTGTGATTGGTCAGGTCACACCTTGGAACTATCCATTGAACATGGCCACCTGGAAGTTTGCTCCGGCAATCGCAGCCGGAAACACAATCGTCATCAAACCTTCTGACACCACTCCAGCATCAACACTCTTGCTTGCTGAAATTGCTGCCGAGTTCTTGCCAGCTGGTGTTTTCAACGTTGTAACAGGTGACCGCGACACCGGTCGCGCACTGGTCGAACACAAAATTCCGCAGATGGTAGCAATCACCGGTTCGGTGCGCGCCGGAATGGAAGTAGCCAAGTCAGCAGCGCTCGACCTCAAACGCGTTCACCTAGAACTTGGCGGCAAGGCCCCTGTCATCATCTTTGCCGATGCCGATCTAGATGCAGCGGTTGCTCAGCTAACCGTTGCCGGTTTCTTCAACGCAGGTCAAGACTGCACGGC
>JBFYOO010000150.1:0-6116 GCA_041303785.1 Micrococcales bacterium | reverse complement strand
AGCGATCTGCACGGATGGTGCGTGGCAACATGGCCACCTCTTCGTGCTCAACGTTCACGCACTCAACATTTCCGATTCCCTCGGGAAACTCGAAAATCTCTGGCTCGCTAAACGGCATGGTCGTGTGCCAACCCTTGTCGCGCGTCCAGAGTAGCGGTGGGTTCAAGCACTCTTCGATGGTGGTCCAGATTGAGAACGAAGGCGCAAAGATTTCTTCGCCATCTTCGTTTCGCACGACCAAGTTGCCGCCATCCTTGACCGAGATTTCGGTTATCTCACTGAAGAGATAGTCGGCTGCGTAGCGCGCAAAGATGTTCGAAAGGCCAGGCTCAACGCCGATGCCAACCAAAGCCAGACGACCGGAGCGTTCCCACTGGTCGTGCACCGCATATTGCGCATCACCGAGCTTGATGCCAGGCAGGTGAAATGGGTCACTCTCGTTGACTTCTGAGAGACTCATCGCCATGTCAAGATAGTGAACGCCAGCGGTGAATGCAGCAGCGAAAACCGTGTTCACGAATTTCGGTTCAACCGCGTTCAAAATGTGTGTGATGTTGTGGGCCTTCGCGAGCTCAACAATTTGTGCTGCGTTCGAGGCGTCAACCTTCGCTGCGGTGAACTGGGCTGCTTTTTCTTCGCCATTGCGCTTGCGCACCCACTCGATTGAGTTCTCTGCTCTTGAAAGGTCGAAATCGGCGACAACAATGTGTTCATAAAAGTGTCTGGTGGCTGCAATCTTTACGATTGCGTCGCCTACGCCGCCAGCACCGATTAGCAAGATCCTCATGGGGTTCTCTAACTGCTCTGTGTACTCCGTGGGGCAAATCGGGAGCTTCTTTGTAGCCTACCCGCGAACTGTGATGTCAGCCGTAGGGTCGTTGACCCAGTCGATAACGCCCTGCCAATAGCCCCAGCCGTCGGCTCTAGAAAGATGATTTGCACCCTCGATAACTACCGGCTCGACCCCGAGTTGTTTGCCGAATGTCTCACCAATGCCTCGCGGCAGCCACATGTCTTTATCGCTGGCCACCAAGGTGACCACGTCAACGAAGACCCCGATTCGAGCCGAAAAGTCTGGTTTTTCGACGTTTAGGCGCTCGATGTCGAGATCTGGAAGCAGGGTTGGGTCTGCTGGCGCAACCAGCAGAGCACGGCTGAATCGGGTGGGCAAGGCACCCTCTGAAGCCGCCCACAAGAAGTTGAGGCAGCCGAGCGAGTGGCCAACAAAGATCAGTTCGCCGGCCTGGTCACCTGCTTCAACCAGAAGCTCTGCCTCGGCGTGCAACATTGCCTGCCACTCTTCGAGGGTTGGCTTTTCTGGGTTCGGAAACTGCGCATAAGAAACCAAATGACCCTGTTGACGCAGTGAATTGGCGAGGTGTCTTTGCCAGTGGTCTGGCCAGCGGCGATTTGCTAATCCGTGATGAATGAGAACTCTCGCCATGGCTATATCTTCGCAAATTACTTTTTTGCTCGGCGAATTCTGCGCAACACGAGGTAACCGAAACCGAGAAGCGCAACACCGATTACCCCAATCCAGGTTGTGTCGGTTTGTGATTCTGAGGTTTCGGGTTCGGGTTGAATTAGAGGAGGCTCGGCATTCTTGCCGCAGTTGGTTGCAGCTGGGTCTGTATCAGAAACGTTTGGTATGCCGTCGCCATCGATGTCGTCATCGAGACCATTAACTATTCCGTCGCCATCGATGTCGGAGTCGACGTCGTTGGTCTGACCATCGCCGTCGGTGTCTATTGGCAGACATGGCGTTGGCGATTCACTCGAAGCGAATGGGCGTGTTGCTGCACTCGAGGGAGCCACGCTCACTGCCGCGGCAAGCAGTGACATCACCAAGGCAATGATGATCGAGATAGAAGCCCACTTGACCATTCGATTGCGTCGCGAATAGCGTGCTTCATAAAGTTGATCTTCGTTAATTGCGCTGGTTTGCCTGCGTTTCGACTTTTTCTTTGGCACTAAATTACTCCCGCAAGTTTTAGGGTGAAAACGAGCAACACAAAGCCGCCAATTCGATACAACCAGACTAGGTGCGGCTGCTCGATCCAACGCGGCTCGCCGTTGCTGCCTTTGCGACCAAAAGCACTCACAACAGACAGCGCAAGCATCGCGATAGACGCAACCACGTAGAACCAACTAGCCATTTCGACCCCAAGGCCAATGGCCAAAGCGATGAAGTAACCAGCTAGCACAAGCACAAACAGGGAAAACGCTATCTTGGGCAACCCAACCGGCAACACCCTCCAGAGTTTCGCAGAGTTAGGCAAAAGGCTCGAATACCAGGCCAGGATGACGGGAATTGAGAATAGCAAAGAGCCAACAAGAGCTCGCCAATCTGCACCAAACAACGCAATCGATAGCACTAGCAAAGAAATGAGTGTTGCGGCGAACGCCAACCAGACTGTCACGGAATCAAATTGTGGGCTTTGTCGCTTCAAGAACTCAATTTGACCATGGAAGGCCTTCTCTGAGAGTCTCTGAAGCAAAAGTTTTGCAGCAACAACTAGGGCAGTGGCCAAACCAAAGTCATGCACATGGTTGGCCACTGAGAGCTCATAACCAGCGAGCGCCGGCATTACAGCAACGATGCTTGAGGCAAGCAGTGCGGCAAGCAACGGCAAGATTGCAAACTCTTCAATCTTTGATGCCATCGAATTTGACTCAAGTTTTGAGCGCGCGCTTTGAAAGAACTCGACGGCGAGGCCAGGTAGCACTGTGAGCAAAACCATGGCGAGCAATAGAGCAAAGCTTTCAATTGAGTTGAACATAACAAGGGCGATGACAACAAAAATCTTTGCAGCAAGCAGTGCGCTCCAGCGGTCAATCAGACCAATCACACTCATTATCAGAATCATCGACCAAGAAGGGTTGATCGTCGCAGCTTGAGAGCCCTGAAGAGACATCAGTGCAGCAGAAAGTGCTGCTAGAAAGAGTGGTAGTCGAACGTAAATTGCTGGCCGCGCGAAGGCCTTAGCTACACGACGACGAATCAACCGACCTCGCTCAACAGATTTTGTTGAGCCGAAAACTACGCTGCCAGAAGTTGCGCCAAGGGCGGCAACTCCGGCAGCGGCGGCCACAGCAGCAGCTGCAACCGACCCAGCGATAGCCGCCAACACACCCAGATTCTGGGTGAGAGCGGCCACACCTTGCGGTGTCGCGAGCGGATCAAATGGCGCTGGTGGGGCGTTGTCATCGCCGCTCGCGCCGATCGCTGGGTTTGGCATTGGAACACCAGGAATGAACGGAGGCAGGTTGATGCCTGGATCGATCACTGGTGGAATCGTGGTTGGTTCATCAGATGGCTTAGGTGCGGCCTGGGTGCTGGTTGGAACCGGGGTTGAAGATGGGCTGGCCGACGGAGCAACGGTTGGTCTTATGGTTGGTCGAATGCTTGGGCGAACCGTCGGTTTCACGGTCGGTTTCACGGTCGGCTTGACCGGTGGGGTAACTGTTGGAGTCGGAGTTGGCGTTGGCGTTGGTGTCGGAGTTACAACCGGTGGAGGGTTCGTGCCATAGCTTGCAATTGCATCAGCCGAAGACCCGAATGCGTTGCGTGCCGATACGGTAATCGTGTTTACCATCTGGCTTGAGACATTCACCTTGATGCAGTTAGTCGAGGAAACCGCGGCACAGGCAACCACACCGTTGACCGAAACTTCGTAATCGATTACTGGCGAGCCACCATCGTTGATTGGTTGCGACCATGTGATCAAAAGATCGCCAGCTGAGTAACCGATTGTGTTCACCTGAGTCGGCGCGGTGGGCGCAGTCTTTTGCAAAGTTGAACCCATAGTCTTGTTCGCGTCAGATTCGGTTGACATGTTTGTCGAGATCGTCACGATCTTCACATCAAATCCGGCAGGAATATTCGACGGAGTTGTTGGAGAAGCAGACGGCACAGATGCTCTGTAAATGCGACCGACACTTGCGCGGCCGAATGAACGCACAGACGAAGCAGATACGTTGTTGAGCGTTGCGGTGGTCGTGTTCATCGACATAACCTGTGCAGACGGGGTCTGAGCGAAGTCGATTCCGCGAGGTGCGACGTAAATGTCGTAGCTCACGAACGCACCATCTACAGCCATAGGCGCATCCCAGGTTAGTGTCATGTCATTGCTATCGACGCTCGCAACAACGTTTGAAACCGATGTTGGCGACGAGATAGCAGTAACTGGAATCGCAGAACCAGCGGAGTAGATGCCAACGCCCGCGCTAGTAATCGCTGCAATCTTGAGGGTGTAAGCGACGCCTGGGTTCAGACCCATCACGGTGCAACTCAAAGGCGTGCCAGAAACTGCACAGGCAGAGTTGGTAAAGACGCTGCTGTCGGTTCCGGTTGCAACTAGCTCATAACCGGCGATTGGCGCACCACCCGTATAAGAGGGTGCAAAGAATGAAACAGTTGCCGACTGAACACCACCGCTGAGCGAGAAGATGTGCGGTGCACCAGCCTGAACCGGGCTCACCTCAAACTTTTGGCTTACGCGCGATGCCGCCGAGTAGGTGCCGTTGCCGCCCTGGTCTGCGAAAATCTCACAGGTTCCGGCAGCCAAAAGCTCAACCAGTCCGTTGCTGGCAACCGAACAGGCCTGGTTTGTGGTTGCGCCACCTAGCGAGAAGACGATGGCAAGACCAGAGTTGCTGTTTGCCGCTGCCAAGAAGGCCGGGGTGCCAAAAGGCTTGTTGGCAATGGTTGCAAAGGCGATCGACTGGTTCAGAGCACCGACCACAATCGACTGAGTCACGTTGCCAGGCTTGAATGCCCCATCGCCAGCCTGGGTGGCACGAACGTCACAGTCGCCAGCGGTCAAGAACTGAACGCGTGATGGGTTCTGTGGGTCGAATCGACAGACTGTGTTGAAACCTGTGGTGATCGAGAAAGTTACAGGCAACGCAGACGAAGCTGTCGCGACTAGGTCATAGGTGCCAGAAGCAACAGGGAACACTGGCACGGTAGATGTGAAACGAACATCCTGGTTGAGCTTGGTGATCGTCATTACCTGAGGAGCTGAGACGCCTGCAATGAAATTGGTCGATTCAGCCTTGGTGGCGCGAACCGAACAGGTGCCAGCAACCGTCGACTCTAGCTTGCCGTCAACAATTGAACAGTTTGCGGTTCCTGCAGAAACAATCTCAAACGCAACTTCACCGGTTCCTGAACCACCAGCAGCGACTAGATCAAACTCGCCAACCTCAGCAGTTGTCAAGTTGACCAGGTTCAGAGGCGCCTGAGCAATCTTGTTTACGGTGATTGTCATCACAGCAGTTGTGATCGGCTCGTAGTTCGAGTCGCCGGCCTTAGTCGCAGTAATTGTGCAGGCACTGCCAGCGTCACCCGGAACAAGCGTGGTTCCGAAAAGTTGGCAGGTGCCGGTTGGCGTGTAAGTGACTGCTCCGGTTCCTGAACCACCAGCAGAAGACACGGTTAGAGTCTGCATGTAGTTCGTCGAGTTCGCGTTGGTCAGAGTGAACGCGGCCTGTGCAGACTTCAAAATGCTCAAGGTTGCCGAGGTGTTGTTGGTTAGGTAATAGGTCGTGCCGGCAACAACAGCACTAATCTCGCAGTCACCCACACCCTTGATTGTTACTACTCCTGTGCTGGTATTCAAAACACAAACTGTGGCCGGGGATGTAGTCGAGTAAGTAACAACTCCCGGGCTGTCGGTTGTCATCACAGCAGGCACCAAACCGTTAGGTGAATAGTTGGTGTCTGGGTAGCTCAGGGTGATGTCAGCAACCTTGGTTAGCTGAATCGCAACAGAAGTCGCGTGCATCAAACCAGGCGAGGTGAAGCGCAACTGATAGTTGAGTCCTGGGGTTCCGGCAACGGCGATATCGTCGAAGGCAACCTGGCCACCTACTGCGGTCACCGTTGTGGTTCTGGTGACTGAGCCGCCGTTTGACGATCCCGCACAGGTGGCCTGTGGGCAGACGGCAACCGTTACCTGGGTCGAGTTGTCGCTTGTCGCAGGGTTGCCGAAGCGGTCACGAACCTGCAGAACCGGATAATTGTTAGCCGGCAGAGTTGCACCCGATATGCCACCGGCTGGCTGACTTAGAACAACCACACGGTATGGAGCTGCGTGAGTCAGAACAATCGG
>JBFYOO010000149.1:0-3517 GCA_041303785.1 Micrococcales bacterium | reverse complement strand
GGCAAGTTCAGCGGCCTAACCATCGTGGCAACCGGATCTCTCAAGCAATTCACCCGCGAGGGCATAGAAGATGCCATCATCTCGAATGGCGGCAAGGCTGCCGGTTCAGTGTCTAAGAAGACCTCGTTTGTGGTTGCTGGCGAGAATGCTGGCTCAAAGCTGGCCAAGGCTGAAGAGCTCGGGGTTGAGGTCATCGACGAAGACGAGTTTGTGCGCAGGCTGGGCGCTTAGAGACCCGAAACACCGCCGAAACGGGCTGTCGGGTAAACTTAGCGGGTAAACATCCCTCGTTCTGAGAGAGCCCTAATGTCTGAAATAACCCCCGAGCTAGTGCGCCATTTGGCTGGCCTTGCTCGAATTCTCGTCTCTGACGAAGAAGTCGAGCAGTTCACCAAGCAGTTATCCGTGATTGCCGACTCTGTCGCTCACGTAAGCAAAGCCATCGACGCCGACACCCCTTCGACCAGCCACCCGATTGCCATGGCAAACGTGTTTCGCGAAGATGTGGTCGAGCCGTCGCTCAGCCAGGCCGAAGCACTATCGGGCGCTCCAGACAGCGCAGACGGCCGTTTCAAAGTAAACGCCATCTTGGATGAGGAGTAGGCCATGACCGATCTCATTCGCAAAACAGCAAGCGAACTTGCCGCGCTAATCAGCTCGGGCGAAGTTTCGTCTGTCGAAGTTACCCGCGCGCACCTCGAGCGCAGCGATGCAGTCGATGCAGCTGTGCATTCATACCTATACCAAAGCCCAGAGGCTTCTCTCATCGCAGCAGCAGAGGCCGACCGTGCACGTGCCGAAGGTGAAGTTTCATCACCATTGGCCGGTGTGCCAATCGCAGTGAAAGACAACCTCGCGACAATCGATGCACCAACAACTTCGGGTTCAAAAATTCTTCAGGGATGGCAACCACCCTACGACGCAACCGTCGTGAAGAAACTTCGCGCAGCGGGCATGCCAATTCTCGGCAAGACCAACCTCGACGAATTCGCGATGGGTTCATCAACCGAGTTCAGTGCATTTGGCCCATCGAAGAATCCTTGGGATCTCACTCGCATCCCTGGTGGTTCTGGCGGAGGTTCGTCTTCTGTCGTTGCTTCATTCCAGGCACCGCTCGCAATCGGTTCTGACACCGGTGGTTCGATTCGTTTTCCGGGTGCGGTTACCGGAACCGTTGGCACCAAGCCAACATACGGAGCGGTCTCGCGTTACGGCCTAGTTGCACTTGCATCTTCGCTCGACCAGATCGGCCCGGTAGCACGCAACGTTCTCGATGCCGCGATGTTGCAAGACGTTATTGCCGGCCACGACCCACACGACAGCACTTCTCTTCCAGAGTCACTCGGATCGATGACAGCAGCTGCCAAGAAGCTTGACGTCAAGGGCATGCGCTTTGGAGTCATCAAGCAGTTGGCTGGCGACGGATTTCAGCCAGGCGTTGCCGCTCGCTTCAGAGAGAGCCTGAACCTTCTCGCCGCCGCCGGTGCCGAAATCGTTGAGGTCGACTGCCCAAGCTTCGAGTATGCAATTGCCGCCTACTACCTGATCTTGCCTGCCGAGGCGTCTTCAAACCTTGCCAAGTTCGACAGCGTGCGCTTCGGCATGCGCGTTGAACCAGGTGAGAACGCCACCATCGAGCGCGTTATGGCAGCCACCCGCGAGGCTGGTTTCGGCCCTGAGGTAAAGCGTCGAATCATTCTCGGAACCTATGCGCTCTCGAGTGGTTCATATGACAAGTTCTATGGAGCAGCACTCAAGGTTCGCACCTTGATTCAGCGCGACTTCGAAGCGGCTTTTGCCAAAGCAGACATTCTTGTCTCGCCAACAGCACCGACCACCGCGTTCAAGTTCGGCGACAAGATCGACGACCCGCTGGCTATGTATCTAAACGACATCGCAACGATTCCGGCGAACCTCGCTGGCATCCCTGGAATGTCGGTGCCGAATGGCTTGGCAGAAGAAGATGGTCTGCCAGTTGGAATTCAGCTGCTCGCACCTGCTCGCGAAGACGCTCGTCTCTATCAGGCAGGCGCATGGCTCGAAAAGGCGCACGAAGAAATCTGGGGCAAGCGAATGATTGATTTCGCTCCCGAGTTAGAGGTGAAGTAATCATGGCGAAAGCAGAATTGATGAACTACGAGCAAGCGCTCGAGCAGTTCGAAGTTGTTATCGGTCTCGAAGTTCACGTAGAGCTCAACACCAACACCAAAATGTTTTGCGGTTGCAAGAACGAGTTTGGCAACGAGCCAAACACCAACGTTTGCCCGATCTGCATCGCTTTGCCAGGTGCACTGCCAGCGGTAAACAAGACTGCCGTTGAGTCGAGCATCAAGATTGGTCTAGCACTCGGATGCGAAATTGCGCCAACCGGTCGCTTTGCTCGCAAGAACTATTTCTACCCAGACCTTGCCAAGAACTTTCAGACCTCGCAGTATGACGAGCCGATTGCTTTCGAGGGTGCGCTCGAAGTTGAGGTTCCGTCTGGTGCATTTCACAACGTTCTGATCGAGCGTGCACACATGGAAGAAGATGCTGGCAAGCTCACCCACATCGGTGGCTCAACCGGCCGCATTCAGGGTGCCGAGTATTCGCTCGTCGACTACAACCGCGCAGGTGTTCCGCTGGTCGAGATCGTTACCAAGCCAATCTTCGGCGCTGGCAGCGAGGCCCCAGAGTTGGCAGCCGCCTATGTTCGTTCGGTTCGCGAAATCGTTAAGGGTCTTGGCGTAAGCGATGCCCGCATGGAGCGCGGCAACGTGCGCTGTGACGCAAACGTTTCGCTTCGCAAGAAGGGTGCCGAGAAGCTGGGAACCCGCACCGAAACCAAGAATGTCAACTCGCTTCGCTCGATCGAGCGCGCGGTTCGCTATGAGATTCAGCGCCAAGCGCACATCCTTGCCAACGGTGGAACCATCATTCAGGAGACCCGTCACTGGCACGAAGACAAGGGTGCAACCAGCGCCGGTCGCCCAAAGAGCGATGCCGACGACTACCGCTACTTTCCAGAGCCAGACCTAGTTCCGGTTCAGCCATCTCGCGAACTTATCGAGGCACTTCGTGCCACTCTTCCTGAGAAGCCAGCAGATCGCCGCAAGCGTTTGGCAGGCGAGTGGGGCTTTAGCGAACTAGAGTTTCGCGATGTCGTAAACGCCGACCTTCTCGACCAGCTTGAAGAGACCGTTGCCGCAGGCGCAAAGCCACAGGCCGCTCGCAAGTGGTGGATGGGTGAGCTCGCTCGCATCGCAAACGAGAGCGAAGCAGGTGCGATTCCGAACATCACTCCGGCTCAGGTTGCCGAGCTTGCCAAGCTAATCGAAGATGGCAAGATCAACGACCGCTTGGCTCGTGAAGTTCTTGGCTACGTTTTGGCCGGCGAAGGTGCACCTGCTGATATCGTTGCTGCTCGCGGGCTTGAAGTTGTTTCTGACGACGGCGCGTTAGTAGCGGCAATCGAGGCTGCGCTCGCAACTCAGCCGGATGTGCTCGACGCTATCCGTGAGGGTCGCATGCAGGCAGC
>JBFYOO010000148.1:0-5136 GCA_041303785.1 Micrococcales bacterium | reverse complement strand
CGCCCTCGGAACCTTCTTGGCTATTGGCTCGCTCTCTGGTGCGTTGATTGCCGCCCGACTTGAGAGCTGGCGTGTGCCGAGAAGAATTATGGCCGGCGCTGTGATCTTTGGAATCACACTGATTCTGCTTTCTGTCGCGCCTAACTATTTGGTCTACTCGATCATGCTGCCGTTCGGTGGAGCAATTGCCCTGATGTCTCTGGTGTCTGCAAACAGTTACGTGCAAACCAGCGTCGACCCAAATCTTCGCGGTCGCATCATGGGTGTCTACATTTTGATCTTCATGGGTGGCACACCTATTGGTTCGCCAATGATCGGTTTCATGGCAGGAGAGATCGGAATTAGAGCGACCATCGCTGTCTGTGGCTCTCTGACTGCCTTAGCGGCACTCATTTTGTTCTTGATTTTCACGGCGAAACGCGATGCCATTGGGGCCGCGAAAGCGGGTTCGAACCAATGACCCAAGACGAACAAGCGCTTCGAGCATGGCACCGCTCGATAATCGTGATGTTTGGCCTGATTGGCCCACCGAGCATGGCGCTTTTCGTTCGACTGCCCGAAGTGAAAGATTTGCTAAACGTTTCAACCAGCGAGCTCGGTCTGCTGCTGTTCTCTGGTGCCGTTGGCTCAATCTGCGCGCTTTCGATTGCTGCCCGAGTGATTGCCCGGCTAGGAACGCGACCGCAAATGCTCGGTGGTTTCTATCTGGTTGCTCTCGGCTTGATTGGTCAGGCTTTCGCTGCAACAACAGGTTCGGTTTGGCTTTTCGCGATATGTATTTTTGTTACCGGATTTGGTTTTGGCATCGCCGATGTTCCTCTGAATGTCGACGGTGCCAGCATCGAGCGCAAACGTCGCCGCTCGGTTTTGCCGAGACTGCACGCAGCTTTTTCTGTTGGCGCACTCAGCGGCGCGGCCCTCGGCACTCTCTGCATTGCCCTATCAGTTGATCTGCTAACGCAAATGACTATTCTCTGCTCGACGCAACTGTTACTTCCGATTCTTGTTCGCAGATTTATTCCACAACACACGGGGCAGGATGAGCACCATCGAGACGAAACAGTCTTGAAGCCTGAAAAGGTCAACCTATTAAATGACAAGCGCTTGATGTTTCTCGGTGTTGGAATTCTTTGCATCACTCTTGCCGAAGGCGCCGCTGTCGACTGGTTGGCTCTCACCATTGTGAAAGATTTTGATGAAACTGCAACTAACGCGGGCATCGCATTCGCAATCTTTAATCTCACAATGACAATCACGCGATTCTTCGGCGGCAACCTTTCAGATCGATTCGGCAGGCGAAACACCTTGCAAGTTATGGCAATCACTGGTGCGATTGGGTTGTTGTTCGTGATCTTTGGTACATCCGTGATATTTGCATGGATAGGAGCCGCGCTCTGGGGTATTGGATCAGCACTCGGTTTTCCGCTTTTCATTTCTGAAGCGGGCGAGGGTGAAAATTCTGCACGTCGAGTCACGCTGGTTACAATTTTCGGCTACATGGCATTCTTAGTTGGACCGCCGATGCTAGGTTTTGTCGCCGAGTTCACCGGGTTGAAACCGATGCTCTATTTGATTACGGCTGCGTTGCTTTCGGCGGTCTTCTTCGCGAAGGTCATGAGCAACACAAAGAACGTGAAGAGCGTCAGCTAAGCAGGTCTACTGCCGCCTGAAGTTCGGGTGCCAAGAAGCGATCTGGGCCAACACCGGCAACTCGCGTGCGCAACTTGGTCAGCCACTCGCCTGTAACCTGGGCTGGCTTCAGCGGGGCTCGTGAGTCGAGGGCTCGACCAGCCGAAACCCACTCGATTGCCAGAATCATGCGCAGGTTGTCTACAACCCGACGAAGTTTGCGGGCTGCGTGCCAACCCATAGAAACGTGGTCTTCTTGCATGGCCGAGGTCGGAATCGAGTCGACCGAGGCGGGCACAGCCAAACGCTTGTTCTCAGAGACCAGGCCGGCAGCGGTGTATTGGCCAATCATCATGCCGCTATCCACCCCGGCGTCGCCGGCCAAGAACGGTGGCAGGCCAAACGAGCGAGCCTTGTCGAGCATGTTGTCGGTGCGTCGCTCTGAGATTGAACCGAGATCGGTTGCGGTGATCGCCAAGAAGTCGAGCACGTAGCCAACCGGTGCGCCATGAAAGTTTCCGTTTGAGGTGACTTCGCCAGATTCTAGAACCACCGGATTATCGATTGCCGAAGCGAGCTCGTTTTCTGCCACCGACTTTGCGTATGCAATCGAATCTCGAACGGCGCCTGAAACCTGCGGTGCGCAGCGAAGCGAGTATGCGTCTTGAACCCGGTTGTCGCCTTCGAAGTGTGAGGCGACAATTTCTGAACCCTTGAGTGCGGCAAACATGTTGGCGGCCGACTTCGCTTGCCCAGCGTGCGGCCTCAAAGCGAAATGCAACTCTGGTCGGTAGACCTGATCTGTTCCGAGCAATCCTTCAACGCTCATTGCCGCAATCACATCTGCGGAGTCGTTTAGTTTTTCTAGGTCGTGAATTGCGAGAATCAACATTCCCAACATTCCATCGGTTCCGTTGATGAGTGCGAGACCTTCTTTTTCACGAAGCTCAACCGGTGTGATGTTTGCTGCTGCCAGCAACTCTGCAACTGGTCGTTCGATGCCATCGGGGCCAAAGGCACGACCCTCGCCCATCGCAACCATCGCACAGTGCGCGAGTGGTGCAAGGTCACCGCTGCATCCGAGCGAGCCGAACTCGTGCACAATCGGCGTAATGTTTGCGTTAAGAATTGCCGCGTAGGTTTCTGCAACTTCTGGGCGAACCCCCGTGCGACCCGTGCACATTGTTTTTAGTCGCAGCAACATAAGAGCGCGAGTTACTTCGGTTTCAACAATTGCGCCCATGCCGGCCGCGTGCGAGCGAATTAATGACTTCTGCAACTGCACGCGGTCTGCGATATCGATGTGCTTGTTGGCAAGCGCACCGAAGCCAGTCGAGATTCCATAGACCGGAGTTTCGGCGACAGCAAGTTTTTCGATGTGCGCGCGGGTCTTTGCCATCGCATCGAGAGCGGCCGGCGAGATGACCACCTTGGCCGAGTGTCTGGCTACCGCGACTACCTCATCTTGGGTTAGGCCAGATGTGCCGAGAGTTACTGTTTGGGTCATTGCTTACCTTTGATAGACGTTCTTGCCGCCGACCCAGGTTGAGTCGACTAGGTCGACACCGGGGCGGTAGCTGAGGTGAATGTAACTTGGGGCGTTCAAAACCGCAAAGTCAGCTCGCATGCCCACGCTAAGGCCTCCGATGTCGCTTCGACGCAGGGCCTTCGCTCCACCCCTGGTGGCCGCCAATAGCGCCTGTTCTGGGCTAAAACCCATGTCTCGCACGGCAACCGCAATACAGAAGGTCATCGAGGTGGTGAAGCTCGAACCTGGGTTGCAGTCGGTGGCGATGGCCACCGTTGCCCCGGCTGCGAACAACCGGCGGGCGTCTGGGTAGTTCGATCTGGTCGAGAACTCGGCACCCGGCAGCAGGGTCGCGACGGTGTTGCTGGAGCCCAGCAGTTCGACATCTTCGTCGCTGAGGTGGCTCAGGTGATCTGCGCTCGCGCAATCGAGTTCAACGGCAAGTTTCACCCCGCCAATATCTTCGAGTTGATTGGCATGGATGCGTGGCTGTAACCCAGCCTCAACTCCGGCGCGCAAAATCGTTCGCGCCTGGTCGACGTCGAAGGCACCGCGGTCGCAAAAAACGTCAATCCACTTTGCGTGTGATTTTGCGGCCTGCAACATTTCGCCAACAACTAGCTCGACGTAGTCATCGCTGCGATTTGCAAATTCAGTGGGCACAACGTGCGCACCCAAAAAAGTTGTTTCGTCTGTGAACTCTTTTGCAATTTGCAAAGTGCGCACCTCGTTCGCGACATCAAGTGCATAACCAGACTTTGATTCGAAAGTTGTCACCCCGTTTCGCTGCAGTTCTATCACCAAACGCGATGTGTTTGCTCGAAGTTCGTCATCGCTCGCTGCTCGAGTTGCGGCGACGGTCGTTTTGATTCCGCCGGCAGAATAACTCTCGCCATTCATGCGCGCAGAAAATTCCTCGCCGCGGTCTCCGGCGAAAACCAGGTGTGCGTGTGAATCGACAAAACCCGGAACGACAGTTTTGCCAGCGAGCGATATTCGATTATCGGTGACGCCGACCGATTTGCTGTCGCCTATCCATGCGATTTTGCTGTCGACCACAACCAAGGCAGCATTTTTGCGAATGCCTAACTCACCATCGCCGAGCGCCGAGTCGTTGGTGACTAGCGACTCAATGTCGGTGAAGGCAGCGCTGCTCATAAGTCGAATTTATTCGATGTCGAGCATCGGCACGTGCACGTGCTTGTGGCGAGCAACTTCGATTGCGTCGCCATAACCAGCATCGGCGTGACGAATCACACCCATGCCAGGGTCGTTGGTGAGAACGCGCTGAAGTTTCTCGGCAGCAAGGTCTGTGCCATCGGCAACCGAAACCTGACCTGCGTGAATCGAGCGACCGATGCCAACTCCGCCGCCGTGGTGAATCGAGACCCATGACGCACCAGACGAGATGTTGAGCATGGCGTTTAGCAGCGGCCAGTCGGCAATCGCGTCTGAGCCGTCGAGCATGGCTTCAGACTCGCGGTAAGGCGAGGCAACCGAGCCACAGTCGAGGTGGTCGCGGCCGATAACAATAGGTGCCGACACCTCGCCCTTCTTGACCAGGTCGTTGAACACAGCTCCGGCCTTGTCGCGCTCACCGTAGCCGAGCCAGCAAATGCGCGCCGGCAGACCCTGAAACGCCACGCGCTCCTGGGCCAGTTTGATCCAGCGGTGCAGGTGCTTGTTCTCAGGAAACAGCTCGAGAATCGCCTGGTCTGTGCGATAGATGTCTTTCGGGTCGCCCGAGAGCGCCACCCACCTGAACGGCCCCTTTCCCTCGCAGAACAGCGGGCGAATATACGCAGGGATGAATCCTGGGAACGCGAACGATCTCGAGTAACCACCCTTGCGCGCTTCATCGCGAATCGAGTTTCCGTAATCGAAAACCACAGCACCCTTATCCATGAAGCCAACCATTGCCTCAACGTGCTTCGCCATCGCGGCTTCTGCGCGCTCGGTGAATTCCTTCGGGCTTTTCT
>JBFYOO010000147.1:0-4186 GCA_041303785.1 Micrococcales bacterium | reverse complement strand
GTTGCTGGCGGTGCGACTTATCAGCTTCGAGCAACCGTGAACGGCGTTGAATCAAGCATCGTTCAGTTTGTTTTGAACTAGTTACCAGTTCAGCGCGAGCGCGAGCGCTTGTTTCAAGCCCCCAACACTGCTTTCAACACTGCGCACAAAGCCGAGACGTTCGGCCTCTTGCTTGCGAAGTTTGTTGTTGGTGACCGGGCGAATTTCACCGGCGAGAGAAATTTCGCCGAACGCAGCAAGGTTGTGTGAGACAGGCTTATCTTGAACTGCAGATGCGATTGCGATGGCGATTGCGAGATCTGCAGCCGGTTCTGTAATTCGAACACCGCCTACCGTTGAAACATAAACGTCAAGTTCACCAAGCCGCATGCCGGCACGACGCTCGAGAACCGCGAGCAACATCGCAACGCGCGATGCATCGACACCGTTAGTTACTCGACGCGGATTTGGCGATGATGACTTGACTACTAGGGCCTGAACCTCGGCGATGAGGGCGCGCTTGCCCTCGACAGCAACGGTTACGCAAGTGCCAGAAACAGGGGTATCGCCGCGCGACAAGAAAAGACCGCTAGGGTCGGCAACCTCGCGAATTCCTTCACCGGTCATTTCAAAACAACCAACCTCATCGGTTGGGCCAAAACGGTTCTTCAAGCTGCGAACAAAGCGAAGCGAAGTTTGACGGTCACCTTCGAACTGGCAGACCACATCGACCAGATGCTCGAGAGCTCGTGGGCCAGCGATGTTGCCGTCTTTGGTTACGTGACCCACCAAAATAATCGGCAGGTTTTGGTTTTTGGCAACGCGAATCAGATTGGTGGCCACCTCACGAATCTGTGATGGCATGCCGGCAGCGCCATCAATCTCGGCGTGGGCAATTGTCTGAACCGAGTCGACAACCAGCAGTTCTGGCTGGGTCGTTTCGATTTGCCCCAAAACCGAAGCTAGGTCGGTTTCGCTTGCAAGGTAGAGGTTTTCGCTCAGCGCACCGGTTCTCTCGGCCCTAAGCCGAATCTGCCCAACAGACTCTTCGCCGCTCACGTAGAGCACACGCGCACCGCCCTGTGCCGTCTTAGCAGCGACTTCGAGCAACAGGGTTGATTTGCCAACACCCGGCTCGCCTGAGAGCAAAACAATAGCACCAGGCACTAGCCCGCCGCCGAGAACCCGATCGAATTCGGCAACCTGAGTGCTTCGGCTCGCCACCGACTCGGTGCTGATTTCGGTGATCGGTTTAGCTGCGCTGGATGCCACAATCACCGATGGCCTAACTGATCGCACAGAGCCAAGACCCTTGCCACCACCCGATGAGCCTTCGCGCATGGTGTCCCAGGCCTGGCATTCGCCACACTGGCCGACCCACTTGACCGACGACCATCCGCACTCGGTGCAGGAGAAAGAAGACTTAGAGGCCATGAGTTAAAACTACCCTGAGCCAGAGACAGCTAAGTTGCCTAAACTTTGACTGTGAAGAACATTCGAATCGCAATTCTCGGCTCTGGCTCGATGGGCACGGCGATTCTCGATGGCTTGGTTGCCAGTGGCATCGATGCCGCCAACCTGAGCGTGTCGACACTGTCTTCTGCGTCAGCCGCGAAAATCAAAAATCGCCACGGTATCTTGGCTTTTTCAGTCGAAGAATCAGACGCCGAAGAAGAGAACGCAAACATATCAGCTGTTGACGATGCAGACGTCATCATCGTCGCGGTGAAGCCAGCGTATGTTCTAGAAGTTTTGGGCCACCTAACCAAGCCCGAACTAAAAGAAGATGCGCTAATTGTCAGCGTGGCAGCGGGCATCACAACTGATGCAATGCAAGCAGCACTAACCTGGGGCAACCCGGTTGTTCGAGCTATGCCAAACACCCCAGCAATTGTTGGTCGAGCTGTAACGGGCATCGCGCTTGGTTCGCGAGCGACTGACTCGCACCGAGAAATCGTCGAGCAACTCTTTTCAACTATTGGAAAAACATTGGTTATTGACGAAAGCCGAATCGATGCACTCAGCACAATTAGCGGCAGCGGGCCAGCCTATGTGTTTATGCTCATCGAAGAGCTAACGAAGGCGGCACGCCATCACGGGTTCACCGCCGAAGAATCAGCGCTGCTAGTCAACGAAACCTTCTTAGGCGCGGCCGAACTTCTGGTGGCATCTGGCAAAGATCCAGAAGAGTTGCGTCGTCAGGTAACCAGCCCGAACGGCACAACGATGCAGGCAATTGCTCGCATGCAAGAGGCAAATCTCGACCAAATGTTTATTGAAGCAACCGATGCGGCACTAGCCCGCGCGAAAGAAATCGCAGCGGGAAACTAAAAAGATAGGTAACCAAATGTCAGACATATTTCTAGCAATCGCAGACCCGAAGCGTCGCGAAATTCTTGAGGCACTAGCAAGAGAAGAGCAGACGCTCGCGCAACTTGCCAAGACCATCAAGGAGACACCGGCAGCAACTACAAAGCAGTTGACAATTCTCAAGGATGCCGGCCTCGTGAAAGTTAGCCGCGCCAAGACTGCCGTTTACTCGACCAATCCGAAGGCTCTAAAGCCGCTCGGTGTTTGGGTGGCAAAATTTGCCGGAGCCGAGATCACCGCAGAACTTGGCGTGCGCGCTGACGAACTAGCCGAAATCGCTACCGAATACATCAACAAGGGTTCGACCTGGCTAGGCAAAAAACTCAACCCGAAGTCAAAAGTGAAGAATGTTGACGACTTGGCAAAAGAGCTAGGTCGCAAGGTTGCAACCGTAAAGAAAGACACAGAGGTTGAAGTTACCGAAAAGGTTCAGGCCGCTGTGAAAGAAGTTAAGGCGCGCGTTAAGCGCTAAGGCAAACCGCTAACCGGGAATCTCTAGAATTTAGCGTCAATCTCGGCAACGAGAGCTTCGACGTGCTTGCGCACTTCATCACGGATAGGTCTAACGGCCTCAACGCCCTGGCCAGCCGGATCGTCTAACACCCAATCGAGGTAGGTCTTGCCTGGAAAGTATGGGCAGGTGTCGCCGCAGCCCATGGTGATTACGTAGTCGGAGTCTTTGACCGCTTCATCGGTGAGCTTCTTTGGAAAGTTTTGGCTGATGTCGATGCCGAGTTCTGCCATGGCTTCAACCGCCGAAGGGTTTACTTTCTCGCCTGGGGCCGTGCCTGCAGAACGCACTTCGACACGATCACCTGCAAGGTGCTGAAGAAATCCGGCTGCCATTTGCGAGCGACCCGCGTTGTGAACGCAAACGAAAAGAACCGATGCTTTAGTTGTCATGGCAAAAGTTTGACAGCAAGAGGTTAACTTTCGCTAAACGCTAATGAAAAAAGGGGTGTGCCTTTTGGCACACCCCTATTTCGAGTGAACTACTTGGTGTCTGTCTTTTTCGCAGCTGGTTTACGAACCACCGGCTTTGCGGCAACGGCAGGCTCGATCTCTGAAGCGTCTTCGACCACAACTTTTTTGCGCTCCGCGAAAACAAGCACGAAAATTGCCGCAATAAGCATTCCGGCAAGATGAGCCAAGATGTACGCAGCACTTTGGCCGGTTGCCTGGCCAACCAAAATCAAGGCAACGCTCGTCGCAGGGTTACCCTGCGCACCGCTTGCCGAGAAAACAATCGCGGCAAACATCCAGAGACCGACGGCCATGGGAATCAGGTGGGCTTTCGAGGTTGACGATAGACGGCCATACAACCAAACCAGTCCGCCGGCGATAAAGAGCTCGCTCAGCAGCGCGCCAGGGTTGGCCTCGCTCGGGTCGGTAGCGAACTGAAACTCTTGCTGGAACATCTGACTTGCGATGAATACACCCAAAAGTGCGCCACCGAACTGTGCAACCAAATACGTGAGAAGTTGCACAAGGCCAATTTCGCGACGTGAGAAGAAGTAAATCGAGACAATCGGGTTCAGGTGCCCACCACTGATTGGTAGGGTGACCAAAATTGCCAAGCCAAGCACTGCGCCAATGGCGGCTGAACCAAGCGGATTCTGTTGGTAAACAACAGATCCGACTAGTGCGGTCATGAATAGTGTCACGCCCAGAAATTCGGCGAGGGCTTTTCTAACTAGTGGTGGCAGGTTCATTGCTTTCCTTCTTCTGTTTGCTTCACTCTTACGAGTGCTTCGTTGCGTCTTAAAAATGCTGGTTTGTAAGGCGGATCAAATCTGGCCCAATAAACCGAACCAATTGGTTCGAGACCAGCTGACTT
>JBFYOO010000146.1:0-10480 GCA_041303785.1 Micrococcales bacterium | reverse complement strand
CAGCAATAGCAACCACGGTAGCCATCAGGTCGGTGGCTGTCGAATACTTCGTCAAGACGAGACTACCTTCAGTAAATTCTTCGAGACTAGCGGTGCCTCCAGTGAGGTTCAGCGCTTTTCCGCCCAACCGGTTCATCCAGTCTGTAAACGAAGTCGTATCGCCTACTTCTGAATCGGTACCAAATGAAATGGCTAGATCTGGCAACTCAAATGAACTGTTTAGAGACACAAGAGCTGGATCGTTCCAGTTAGTGATTTGACCGGCCCAAATTTTCTCAATCGCTTCGGCAGAGAGCGCTACGTCTGTGACGTCTGGCAGATTTACCGCCATCACGACGGCATCCAAAGCAAATGGCACCTGACTGAAACTGATGCCGGTCAATGCAACGCCAGCTCGGTTGATCTGCAGCGCAGTGGCCTCTGACGCTGCATCGACCGGAGTTATAGTCATGCCAGGGCAATTGGTTTCAACTGAAAACTGCCAGTCGGTAGCGACCGAGGCTACCGCTGGCAGCGCATAGACTTCGGAGTCACCCGCTTCGCAGGTGTAAGACTGTTCGGCCAACGAAGCGAGAACTTCGGGAGGCATGGGCGGATCACAGGCGGTCAGAGTTAGGCTGCCAATCAAGACCAGCACAATGGCTCCAAGCGATCGCTTCAATTGCGCTTCCTTTCGATGAAAAACCCTTGGGGCGCCGGCATGCCGACACCCCAAGAGTAGTGGTTCAGACTATTACTTTACTTTTGCTACAAGCTGCAAGGCCTTTGCCTTCAACGCTGCCGAGAGCGGTGAGTAGTTCAGACCAGGTGCCCTAGATGGAGCACAGCTGTTGATTACGTAGGTGAGGAACTTCTTGATTGCGACACCCTTAGCGGCATTCGATGACTTAGTAGGTGCGAGAGCATAGGTCACTAGCGACGCGTTGTACCCACCCCTAACTGCCTTCTTGTAGTCGATGTTGAGAATTCCGTTAGCCAAAACTTTCTGTGTTCCCAAGAAAGTCGAGGCGGTTTTTACCGACGGCTTCACGTATTGGCCCAGCGGGTTTCGAAGTGCAGCGAATGGCAAGCCCTTCGAGGCAACGTCTGAAAGGTCTGCATAGCTGATTGAGTTCTTCGTTTTTTGGACTCCCTCGACGATGAGTTGCGAGTTACCCGCGCTGCTTCCAACAGGAGTGCTCTGGCTCGAAGCTACGCTCCAGGTTCCATTGCCTTTCCAGCCAGATGCACCGTTCTGAAGAAGATAGTTTCCGAACGCCTCAGTGGTTCCTGAAGCTCCCGAACGGTAGTAAACGTTGATCTTTGCACTTGGCAGTTTAGCCTTCGGGTTCAACGACTGAATGGCAGCGTCGTCCCAAGTGGTGTAGCGGCCGTTCATAATTCCACCCAGAACCTTTGGAGTTAGGTTGAGCGACTTCACGCCTTCTACGTTAAAGAGGATGGCGATTGGGCCACCCACCAGAGGCACGTATGTGAAGTTGGCTGGCTTGGTGTCTGAAGCCGAATACGGTGCATCGGATGCTCCAAAGTCATAGGTT
This sequence comes from Micrococcales bacterium, assembly GCA_041303785.1. Classification (GTDB taxonomy): domain Bacteria; phylum Actinomycetota; class Actinomycetes; order Actinomycetales; family Microbacteriaceae; genus Rhodoluna. The sequence goes on along the minus strand of JBFYOO010000146.1, from coordinate 8,942 downwards.
CCACTTCTAAAGTTGCTGCGGCCAGTGCCTGAGCCAACTGAAGCGTAAGTGATTGTGTCGGTTTTGTATGCGGCAGCACAAGTGCTGATGATGCTGTTGGCGTATGAAGACCCACCTGCTGTGATGGTTTCTTTGGCAGTTGCTGCCGGGGCCACTAGGACTACTGATGCCACTAGGGCTGAAACGGCAGCTATTGCGCTTGCTGAGCGAAGCATTTGTTCTCCTTGTTAGATTTCCGAACTACTGATGATGCTAGTGAATGGCAACCTGGTTAACAGATTCAAAGTGTTTTGTTGAATTGACGTGAAACAAAGGTTAACAATTGGTGTTAGCCGAAGTGCCCGTTCACGTAGTCATTTGTGCGAAGGTCGACGGGTTGGTTGAATACCTGCTCGGTATCTCCGAATTCAACCACCTGCCCAGGGTTACCATCCTCGGCCAAGAAAAAGGCTGTGCGGCTTGCCACGCGCTGGGCCTGCTGCATGTTGTGAGTAACGATGACAATAGTCATATCTTCTTTGAGCTCGAGAATGGTTTCTTCGATTCTTCTTGTAGAACCAGGGTCGAGAGCAGAGCAGGGCTCATCCATGAGGAGAACATCTGGGTCCATAGCCAAAGACCTAGCGATGCAGAGACGCTGCTGCTGGCCACCTGAAAGCGAAAGAGCCGGGTCGTTTAGTCGATCCTTGACTTCGCTCCACATTGAGGCACGGCGAAGTGAGGTTTCCACAAGGCCGTTCGGGTCTTCGTTCTTGCGGTTTGCCAACTTTAGACCTGAAAGCACGTTCTCTTTGATTGACATAGTTGGAAACGGGTTCGGCTTTTGAAAGACCATGCCGACTCTGAGCCGCACTTCTACCGGATCAACACCGGCGTCATAAATGTCAGTGCCATCCAAAAGCACCTGTCCTGCTAGACCAGCCGAATCAATCAGTTCGTGCATGCGGTTTAAGGTGCGAATGAAAGTCGACTTACCGCAACCCGATGGACCGATGAGTGCCGTCACTGCACGCTCAGGAAAAACAAGGTTCACGTCTTTGAGAACGTGTCGTTGCCCAAACCAGACGTTGATATCTTGTGCAATCAGCTCAGTCATTTATTTTCCAGCTTTCTTAGCGGTCTTTTGTCGCGTCAACAAACGAGCAGCAATGAACAGAATGGCAACCAAAATCAAAATCACTAGCGCCGCGCCCCAGGCACGCTGGATCGCCGTGTCGAAGTTGCTTGCAATGTAGGTGTAGAGATATGTTGGCAGCGTTGCAATTGACCCGTTAAAGAGGTTGTAGTTCGTGTTATTGGCAGCAAAAGTCGTGATTAGAAGCGGTGCGGTTTCTCCAATGATGCGAGCGATGCCTAGCAGGATGGCAGTTATCAAGCCCGACTTTGCGGCCGGCATAGTCACAAGATAGAAAGCGCGCCATGCCGAAGATCCAAGTGCCAGAGCTCCGTTTCTTAACTCTTGAGGAACCAAAAGCAAAGACTCTTCGGCAACGCGAGTGACAGTAGGAAGCATCAGCGGAATAAGCGCCAGCGAACCTGCCCAACCAACATACTGAGTGAGGCCAGATGCTATGAACATGGCGTAAATAAAAAGACCAGCTACCACAGATGGCAGACCACTTAGCGCCTGGATTAGAGTGCGAATTGTCGAGCGAGTGCGGCCACGAGTTTCGGTGAGATAGATCGCAGTGGCTATGCCAAGGGGAACGGTAACAATCGTGCTGAGGGCGACAACCAACAAAGTTCCGATAATCGCGTGGCCAAGCCCGCCGTACTCGAGCGACGTTGAACCGGATATATAGACGTTGTTCTGCGTTATGAATTGCCAGCTCAGAGCAGCCGAACCGCGCTCGATAACCGACCAGACCACAGATACAAGCAAGACGATTACCGTCATCGAGAAGAAAACCACAAAAACCTGCAGGATAGCGTCTGCCTGCCCTCTTCGGCCTGAAATCTTGCGCCCTGCCAAAACCCCCAGCAGCAACTGAGTTGGCAAAAATACAGTCAAAAGAGCGATCTCAAAACGGAGACCCAGAACCATGGAAAGCAATCCGATGGAAATAGGCAAAGTTGACGCCAAAACGATTGACGCCACTGTCGAGAGCGAAACTTGTTTCCACGGCTCGGCTTTCTTCGGGCGAGCAACCGGCGATGGATCGGCCTGCATGAGATTTACTTTCTCCATGGTTGAGCCTTTGAGACTATGTATGACGCAACCATATTTACGAACAAGGTGACTACGAACAAGACCACACCGGCTGCCATTAAGCCGGCCACCTCTTCTTGACCCGCCTCGCCGAACTTGGCGAGAATCATCGAAGCGACAGAACCACCCTTGTCTTCGAGCACGTTGAAAAGGTTGATGTCGAAGACTAGGTTGAGCACGAAGAAGATGGCAACGGTCTCACCTAGGGCGCGGCCAAGACCAAGCAAGATTCCTCCGACAACACCACCGCTCGAGGTAGGCATAATCACGCGTCTAAAGGTTGACCAGCGTCCGGCACCTAGCGCAAGCGAGGCATTGATGAGTTCGCGATCAAGTTGACTGAAAATTTCTCGAGTCACCGAGGCGATAATCGGTACAATCATGACCGCAACCACCCACGACGCAATGAAGGGAGAGCGTAAAAAGTTTCCTGAGCTGTTTTGGAAAATTGGAATGAAACCCAGGTACTGGTTTAGCATCTCTGCCCAGCCCGCAGCCACTGGAGAGAACACTAAGAGACCCCAGAGACCGAGAACAACCGAAGGAAGAGCTGCTAGTAAATCGACCATTACAGTGGCTATTTTGCCGAAGCGTTTGTTCGCCATAAAAACTATGAAGTAAGCGATTGAAATGGCCATCGGCACAGCAAGTGCCACACCAAGAGCCGAGACAAGAACCGAACCCCAAAGCATCGGGCCAATTTGGAGCACAAAGTTTTCTGGGCTGTTATCCCAGGTTGAACCAAAAATATAGTCAATGCCCTGTGACTCGAATGCTGGCCAAGATCGCCACATCAAAAAGATGAAAATCAATGACACTAGAACAATTGAAGAGTTTGCCGCTACGGTAGCTGTCTTGTAGAACCTACGGTCTGCTTTCGAGAATGGCTTGGCCCTCAGTGAGCGGCGCTCGATAGCAGCAGTGTTGGGTTCGGCCATGCCTAAATACTGGCCAGCAAGGGTGAAGAAAACCTAGTCAGAAAGTTAACGCAAGGTTAATTCGTCTAAAAACCGAACCAAATCTGATGCATTCTGGCCACCATCACTCCAACGGTGCCCGCTGCGACCGCCAAAACCATGGTCGACCAGCGAGTTCGCTCAACCAGGGCCCAAAAACCCGCCCCGAGGGGAATCAGCAGTGCCACAAAGAGGTAGCCGAAGAACTCGACGGTGTCGGTCTTAGCCCGCTCGCCGGCACTAACCAGCAAGATGCTAACCACGGTTTGCACGATCAAACCGAGTTCGACCAAACCAAGCACCGATAGCGAAACCAGACTTGGCTTGCGACGCGCAACACTCATCAAAAAAAGTGTCGCAGCTGCCAAGAATGAGCTAGCAAGCAGAAGGTTAGTCAGCAAATCAAGCATCAGGCTCCATCGCAAAAACTACAGTCGACTTCAGTTGCTGCCCCACGTTCTCGAGCATTGCCACGAGCTCTCCGTTGTTCACCGCTGCAATGGCAGAACCGGTGAGGCCGCTTGAAGCAATTCGTTTGCCGTGCCGAAGGTCAATGACCTCCTGGTCGCTAACGTTGTGACATGCAAATGCGCTCTGGGCCGCGGCGACCATTGGCATGACCTTCAACGCCTCGCGACTGAGACCGTCAATCTGCTGTGCGTCTTCGACACTGTAGTTATTGATCTTCGTTCGTCTGAGTGCCGTCAGGTGGCCGCCTACCGAAAGCTGTCGGCCAATGTCTCTTGCGAGAGCACGGATGTAGGTTCCGCTTGAACACTCTATGGTCGCGTTGAAGTCTAAAAAAACCCCGGCATCGATCTGAACAATCTGTGGCTCCAAAGTTATCTCGAAACGATAAATAGAAACCGGTCGAGCAGCCAACTTCACTTCGTCACCGCCGCGAACCTTGGCGTATGCCCTTTCGCCATCAACCTTGATAGCACTTACTGACGATGGCACCTGCATGATTTCGCCACGAAGCGACTCGAGCGTCGACTCAATTTGTTCGGTGGTTATGGCTCGAACTGCTTCAGCGCTTGCGACTTCTAAGGTCTCGCCCTCGGCGTCATCAGTGATCGTGCTGGCACCAAGTCGAATGGTTGCCTCATAAGTTTTCGCTGCACCGACCAGGTAGGTAAGCAGCTTGGTTGCCGAATTGATGCCAACAAGTAGCAACCCAGTAGCCATCGGGTCGAGGGTGCCAGCGTGCCCGACACGTCGAGTGCCAGCGATTCCGCGCAGTTTTGCAACTACGTCGTGACTGGTCCAGCCTTTTGGTTTGTCAATAAGAACCAAGCCCGAGGCCATGTTTAGTCGTCTTCGCCCTGAGTCTTGGGTTCTTTGTAGGGGTTGGCCTCGCCCGCGAACTCCGATTTTTTGGCGAGCTCTTTAACCTCGGCGTCGCGATTCTTGGCCTCGGTTAGAAGGTCGTTGAGGTGTGCGGCAATCACCGGAATCTCATCTGAGACAAACTCGACCGTCGGGGTTAGTCGAATCGAAAGCCCGCGACCAACCTCTCGACGAATCAAACCCTTATTGTTCTCGATGATCTCGGTCGACTGCTGCTTTTCAGCCTCGGTGCCAAAAACGGTGTAGAAAATCTTCGCGTGCTGCAGATCGGGTGTGACCTTCACATCGGTAATGGTGACGAAGCCCAGATCTGGGTCTTTGACCGCACGTTCAAGAGCTTCGGCAACCAATACCTTTATTCGTTCTGCGAGCTTTCTAGCTCTTGCGTGATCAACCACTCTAAACTCTCGGCTTCTCGCGCATCTCGTAGGTCTCGATGATGTCTTCGAGCTGCAGTTCGTTGAAGTCGCTCAAGCCGATACCACATTCGAAATCGATCTTGACTTCGCTTGCGTCATCCTTGAAGCGCTTTAGCGATTCGATCTTCTGCTTTTCTGCGATGACCTTGCCATCGCGAAGAACACGTGCCAAAGAGTTTCGCTTGATTGAACCAGAGCGAACAATCGAACCGGCAATGGTTCCAACCTTTGAAGACTTGAACAGTTCGCGAACCTCTGCGGTTCCGGTCTGAACTTCTTCGTATTCCGGCTTGAGCATTCCCTTGAGCGCTTTTTCGATGTCATCAAGAACCGCGTAGATAACCGAGTACTGACGCACGTCGACGCCTTCGCGGTCTGCACGCTCGCGAGCCTTGTTGTCTGGCTTGACGTTGAATCCGATGATGATTGCGTTATCGACAGTTGCGAGGTTAACGTCTGACTCGGTAATCGCACCAACACCGCGGTGGATGATGCGCAACTGAACGCTGTCATCAACTTCGATCTTGAGTAGCGAGTCTTCAAGAGCTTCGACGGCACCCGAAACGTCACCCTTGATGACCAAGTTGAGAGACTCAACCTTGCCATCTTCGAGAGCCTTGGTGAAGTCTTCGAGGCTGATGCGCTTGCGAGACTTGGCCAACAGTGCGTTGCGATCTGCGGCTTCGCGCTTCTCGGCAATCTGGCGCGCCTGGCGCTCGTCTTCGGCAACCACGAATGTGTCACCCGCGCGAGGCACTGACTGCAAGCCGAGCACCTGAACCGGACGGCTCGGCCCCGCAGAAGTAACCGCGGTTCCGTTCTCGTCGAACATTGCACGAACACGACCGTGAGCTGCACCGGCAACGATTGAATCTCCAACCTCAAGGGTTCCAGACTGAATCAGAACGGTTGCAACTGAGCCGCGACCCTTGTCGAGGTTTGCTTCGATTGCGACGCCTCGGGCGTCACGATCTGGGTTAGCTCGCAAATCAAGGGCAGCATCTGCGGTTAGCAACACTGCATCTAGAAGATCTGGGATTCCCTTGCCGGTTAGCGCCGACACGTCGACGAACAACACGTCGCCACCGTATTCTTCGGCAACCAGGTTGAACTCTGTCAACTGCTGACGAATCTTGGCTGGGTTAGCACCCTCTTTATCGACCTTGTTGACTGCAACAACGATTGGCACGCCGGCAGACTGAGCGTGGTTCAACGCTTCAACTGTCTGAGGCATGACACCGTCATCGGCTGCGACAACGAGAATTGCGATGTCGGTTACCTGAGCACCACGGGCACGCATAGCGGTAAACGCCTCATGACCCGGAGTATCGATGAAGGTAATCGCGCGGTCAATGCCATCGTGCGTGGTTTGCACCTGATAGGCACCGATGTGCTGGGTAATTCCACCAGCCTCACCAGCCTGAACATTCGCGTTACGAATTGAGTCAAGCAAGCGGGTCTTACCGTGATCAACGTGACCCATAACGGTTACAACCGGCGGGCGAATTACGAGATCTTCATCGTCGTCTTCGTAGTCGGTTGAAATGTCGAGACCGAAACTGTCGAACAGTTCTTTTTCTTCGTCTTCAGGCGAAACGACCTCGACCTTGTAGCCGAGCTCTGCGCCGAGAATCTGGAAGGTCTCTTCATCTAGCGAAGCTGTTGCGGTTGTCATCTGTCCTAGGTGGAATAGCACCGTAATCAGCTGACCAGCGCTCGCATCAATCTTGTCTGCGAAATCTTGGATGCTTGATCCTCGACGAAGTCGCAAAACAGTTGTGCCGTCGCCGCGTGGAACTACAGCGCCACCAAGGCTCGGAGCCTGTCTCTGCTCGTACTCTTCGCGTTTCGCGCGCTTTGACTTTCTGGCACGGTTTCCCTTGCCGCCACCTCTACCGAAGGCACCTGCTGTTCCGCCGCCGACGCCGCGACCGCGGCCTCCGCCAGGGCCTGAGCCTGGGCGAGCAAAGCCCGGAGCTGCACCCGGAGCCGCACCGGCACCAGCCGGACGAGGATTTGAGAAACCTGTGCGTGGGGCACCGCCGGCACCGGCCGGACGAGGTGCACCCGGGCGACCAGCGCCACCAGGGCCGCCAGTGCGTGGAGCGCCGCCGGCTGGTCGGCCTTGGCCAGGTCGACCCATGCCCTGCGATGGTGCAAATGGATTGTTGCCCGGACGAGCTACCGGACGCGGAATTCCCATGCCCTGGTTAGCTGCAAAAGGATTGTTGCCCGGACGCGGAATGCCAGCAGGTGCTGGCGGAAGGCTTGGCGCTTCGTCAGGCTTTTTGCTCTCGGTCGCGACCTCGGTTGCCTCAGGTGCAGCTGCATCTGACTTCTTGGTTGCACGACCTGGCTTAGGCGCGTCAACCGCCGGAGCCTCTGGGGCCTCAACGTCGTCAGCAGCCTTTGCCTTTGCGGTCTTTTTCGGTGCCTCTTGGGCCGGCTTGGCATTTGGAAATGCCTCGCGAAGCTTCTTGGCTACCGGTGGTGTGATCGTAGATGCACCACTTTTTACGAACTCTCCGAGTTCGGCAAGTTTTGCTACTGCATCCTTGGAATCGATTCCAAGTTCTTTAGCTATGTCGTATACGCGTGGAAGCGCCACTTAATTTCTCCTGTCTGGGGCCTTCCCCAAACAGGGCAGGCCGTTATAGCGTGAGCAAACTCATTTCGAGCTAACCATTTTTTGCCATCATCTTTTCTGCCTGTTCTTGATTGATCGTTAGTGAACCCCTAAACCGCAGAGCCCTTGCTATTGCGCCGCGCTCATTGGCTTTTTGAATACAGTCTGAACTTGGATGTATCCAGGCCCCTCGACCAGGCGATACAGCCAAGAAGTCGATTATCAACTCATTCGAGTTGGCCACGATTCTGAGCAAATCTGATCGATTTGAGCGCTGGCGACAGCCAACACAGGTTCTAACTGGTCTCATTCTAACCGCCCAATGGCATTTAAGTCAGGGGCAAAATCGCCCGTGGCCGAAATTACCCGCTAGTCGTCGCCTTCTAGGATGCTTTCGGGCTGAACATCGATCTTGGCACCGGTCAGTTTGGCGGCCAGTCTCACGTTCTGCCCCTCTTTTCCGATGGCGAGCGATAGCTGGTAGTCAGGCACGAGCGCGCGAACGTGGGTTACTCGCCCATCGCCACTGGCCTTAGGGTCAGCCTTGCCGATCACATAAGCGCTCGAAACCTTCGCCGGCGAAAGAGCCTGGCTAACAAACTCGCAGATGTCTTCGTTGTAGTCGACGATGTCAATTTTCTCATCGTTCAACTCGGCGGAAACGGCGCGAACTCGCTGACCCAATTCGCCGATGCAAGAACCCTTTGCGTTTACTCCGGCCTCGTGGGCGCGAACGGCAATCTTGGTTCGGTGACCAGCTTCTCTAGCAACCTGCACGATTTCTACAGTGCCGTTTGCAATCTCAGGAACCTCAAGTGCGAAAAGTTTGCGAACCAAAGTCGGGTGCGAGCGAGAAACGGTGACCTGCGGGCCGCGAGAGCCCTTATTGACGTTGGTCACAAGAACACGGATGCGCTTTCCGTGCGAATAGTCTTCGCCCGCCACTTGCTCTTCTGGTGGCAAGAGAGCTTCGATTGTTCCGAGATCAACGTGAATCATGTAGGCGCGAGGGCCCTGCTGAATAACACCGGCAACGATGTCACCTTCTTTGCCCTTGAACTCCCCTAGCAAACCCTCATCGCTGATCTCGCGCAGACGCTGGGCAATAACTTGCTTAGCCGAATATGCTGCGATGCGGCCGAAGTTTTCTGGCGTGACATCTTTCTCAGAAGTTTCGCGTGTCTCTTCGTTCCAGATGATTTCAAAAATGTGCACAGAACCGGTCTGCTTGTCTAGCACCGCGCGAGCCTTGTGCTCTTTTGGATCTAGTGAAAGATTTTTGTAGTACGCCGCAAGAATGGCAGCTTCGATAATCGAGACGAGTTCGACAAACGGGATTTCTTTCTCGCGCTCGAGTGTCCTAAGAATTCCAAGGTCGATAT
>JBFYOO010000145.1:0-5653 GCA_041303785.1 Micrococcales bacterium | reverse complement strand
GGCTCGGTGGTTAGCGGGTGATCGATGTTCGAGAAAGTAGCAACGGCAGAAACCGCACGAGTCACGGCACGCGAGTATGGAGTTGCCGCGGCTACACGCTGCTGCGCTTTCGCGATGCGCGAAGCCGAAATCAGCTCCATGGCGCGAGTGATCTTCTTGGTCGTCTGGGCAGATTTAATCTTCTGCCTGTAGACGCGAAGTTGCGCTCCCATGCCTGTTCCTCTCTTCTGTCGTTAGTGAATTGCTCGAATTACTTCTTGCGCTTCTGCTTGACGATCTTCTCTTGCTGAACTTCTTCTTCGTCAAGTGCTTCAGCGGTTGCCGATGAAGAAAGCGGTGCACCCGAACGAGTTGCGAAGCTCTTCTTGAACTTTGCTACCTGCTTGGTTAGCTCTGCAATTGTGTCGTCGTCGAGATTGTTGGTCTCGCGAATGGTGGTTAGCGCCTTTGAGTTGCGGCGAAGGTGCTCGAGTAGCTCACCTTCGAAACGCAAGACGTCTTCAACCGGAACCTCGTCTAGCAAACCGGTGGTGCCGGCCCAGATTGAAACAGTCTGCTCTTCTACCGGGTATGGCGAATACTGTGGCTGCTTCAAGAGTTCGGTTAGACGAGCTCCGCGAGCAAGCTGCTGACGCGACGCGGCATCTAGGTCAGAAGCAAACATCGCAAATGCCTCGAGCGAACGGTACTGAGCAAGTTCAAGCTTCAGGGTTCCTGAAACCTTTTTGATGCCCTTTACCTGAGCCGCTCCACCAACGCGAGAAACCGAGATACCCACGTCGATAGCTGGGCGCTGGTTCGAGTTGAAGAGGTCTGACTGCAAGAAGATCTGGCCGTCGGTGATTGAAATCACGTTGGTCGGAATGTATGCAGAAACGTCGTTTGCCTTGGTCTCGATGATTGGTAGACCAGTCATCGAACCCGCACCAAGCTCGTCGTTCAACTTTGCACAACGCTCTAGCAAGCGTGAGTGTAGGTAGAACACGTCACCCGGGTAAGCCTCGCGGCCTGGTGGGCGGCGAAGAAGAAGTGAAACTGCACGGTAGGCCTCGGCCTGCTTCGATAGGTCATCGAAAATGATGAGCACGTGCTTGCCGCCATACATCCAGTGCTGACCAATGGCCGAACCGGTGTAAGGAGCAAGGTACTTGAAGCCCGCTGGGTCTGAAGCAGGTGAAGCCACGATTGTGGTGTATTCCATAGCGCCGGCAGCCTCAAGCGAAGCCTTCACAGATGCGATGGTCGAACCCTTCTGACCAACCGCAACATAGATGCAGCGAACCTGCTTCTTAGCGTCGCCTGACTCCCAGTTTGCTTTCTGGTTGATGATGGTGTCGATCGCAATTGCAGTCTTGCCGGTCTGGCGGTCACCGATGATGAGCTGACGCTGACCACGGCCAACAGGAATCATGGCGTCAATCGCCTTGATGCCGGTCTGCAGTGGCTCGTGAACCGACTTGCGGGCCATAACGCCAGGAGCCTGAAGCTCTAGCGCACGGCGACCCTCTGCCTTGATGTCACCGAGACCGTCGATTGGGTTACCAAGCGGGTCGACAACGCGACCGAGGAACTTGTCGCCAACAGGAACCGATAGAACCTCACCGGTGCGGTGAACTTCCATTCCCTCGACGATGCCCTCGAAGTTACCGAGCACAACGGTTCCGATCTCACGCTCATCCAAGTTCAGAGCTAGACCAAGAGTGCCGTCGGCAAACTTGAGCAACTCGTTGGCCATCGCACTTGGCAGGCCTTCGACGTGCGCGATGCCGTCACCGGCGTCAATCACGTGACCTACTTCGGTGCGCGAAGCCTTGGCTGGCTCGTAAGACTTTACGAAGTCCTTGAGCGCATCGCGAATCTCGTTCGGGCTGATTTTCAGATCTGCCATCTCGTTCCTCTACTTCTCGGTGTTACCCGTTTTGCTTGGTTGATTTATCAACCGAAGTTTTTATCAGTTCGCTTATGCGAGCTGAAGTTTTGCCTCGTTTAGACGGCTCACAAGTGTTCCGTCAATTACATCGCCAGCGATTTGAACACGGATGCCTCCGAGTATCGCCGGGTCAATCTCTAGATTTAGTTTCAAACTCTGTCCGTAGGTAGCCGCAAGGGTTTTCTCTAGACGAGTAAGTTGTTTGGCGTCGATTGGCGCGGCAACTGTAACGACTGCAACCAGGCGGTCTGCAAACGCAGAGACCTGCTTGCCGAAGGTCTCTAGAACCGCAGACGCGCGACGCTTGCCGCTGCCAAGAACCGCACGACGAATCAAAAGTGCGGCCTCGGCTGACGCCTTGCCCTTGATCAGAGTGTCGACCAGTTTGGTCTTGGCCTGCTCGCTCGCAGTCTTGTCTGCAAGTGCGAACTGAAGCTCAGAGTTGGTTTCGATTGCCTGCTGAAAACCGAATATCGATGACTCGAGTTCGTCTAGCTTTTTCTTCGCTGCTGCAATTGATGCAACTGCGTGAACGGCTAGAGTCTCGAGGGCCATCGCCAAATCGCTTGGTCGTGACCAGCGCAAAGCAACCAGAGAGTTCAAGAAATCGAGTGAAGGCTTAGAAGCGACCTTGCCGAAAACGGCTTTGACCACACCTGCCTTCGCATCTTTGTCAGCGGAAGGATCTGAAAGGATGCCGCGAAGTTGCGCACTCGATGCGAGAACTGCACCGAGAGCAAACAACTCTTCTGCGAACTTGATGTCTGCCTTGGCGAGCAGCGGCTTCAGAGCCACCATTGCCTTGGCTGTCGACTGTCTGGTTGCGCTTGCCATGGTTACTTCTTCTTTGTCTCGAGCTCGGCCAAGAACGAGTCGACAACATTCGCTGCCAATTTGTCGTTCTTGAGGCTTTCGCCAACCACGCTTGAAGCTAGGTCGACAGCGAGAGAACCAACTTCGGCGCGCAGTGAAACAAGCGCGGCCTGGGTTTCTGCCTCGATTTGTGCTTTCGCTGATGCAATCAAGCGTGCTGCTTCTGCTTGAGCTGCCTCTTTGATCTCTACGCCGATTACAGCTGCCTCAGCGCGAGCTTCGTCACGAATCTGCGATGCTTCGGCGCGAGCAGCTGCCTGCTCGGCTTCGATGTTGGCTGTCTTTGCATCAGCTTCGGCTTGCGCCTTTTCTGCGGCTGCTAGACGACCTTCAATAGCTTCGGTTCGTGCGTCGAGGTTCTTCTTGAAGTTCGGAAGAACCCTGAACCAGAAGAAGACCAAAAGAATAGCGAAAACAACTGAAGACCAGACAATGTCGTAGATAGCCGGAAGGAGTGGGTTTTTTGCCTCACCCTCCGCTGCCGCGACGATAATGCTTGAAATCATGTTGTTGGGTTCCTAGCGATTAGACGAAGATGAATGGTGTTGCAAGACCGATAAGCGCTAGCGCTTCGGTGAATGCGATACCTAGCCACATGGTGACCTGAAGCTTTGAAGCAAGCTCAGGCTGGCGAGCGATTGACTCGATGGTCTTTGAAACTACTAGACCCACACCGATGCCTGGGCCGATTGCTGCTAGGCCGTAGCCCACTACTGCGATGTTGCCCGATAGTGCTGCGATGTTGTTTACGTCCACTTGTTATTTCCTTCCGTGGTTTTGAACTAGCGGTTGCTAGCCCTTAGTGCTCATCTGCCAGGGCCAACTGAATGTAGACCGTGGTTAGAAGAGTAAATACGTATGCCTGCAAGAACGAGACCAAGATCTCGAACACAGTAAAGGCAAATCCGAAGACAAATGTTCCCGCACCGAAAAGCTTAAAGAAACCGTCGGCGTTGAAGAAGAAGAACTGCGTTGCCGAGAAGCAGAGAACCAGCAGCAAGTGGCCGGCAATCATGTTCATGGTTAGACGAAGAGCCAGAGTCACCGGGCGCAAAATGAAGGTCGACAAGAATTCAATCGGCGTAACCAAAACATAGAACGGTTTTGGAACACCTGCAGGAAATAGGTTGGCGGTGAAGAACTTGAAGCGGTGTCGTCTTACACCCGCGTAAATGAAAGTCACGTAAGCCACGGCTGCCAGAACAATGGGCAAACCAATTCTTGAGGTTCCCGCGATGTTCAAGAACGGAAGGATTCCGGTGATGTTCATGCCGAGAATCAAGAAGAACATTGTTGTTAGCAGCGGCAAAAAGCGTTCGCCGTCTTTTTCACCGAGCTGTTCGTGGGCGATGTTCTTGCGAACAAAGTTGAGAGAGATTTCACCCATCAACTGAAAGCGAGATGGAACCAGAATGTTGTTCTTGTGCGCCTTTTTGAACTTTGCAGACCATAGCCAGAACAGAACGATAAGAGCCGTCATCACCAAAAGGCGAATAAGCATGATGCGATCTAGTTCAAACCAAGTGCCCTGGAAAGCAATTACTTCGGGATAAAACTCGTCGATCGAAGGAGCGCTGAATCCGCCGTCTTTTGACTCAGAATATGGAGCCTGAGCAAGAAGAGAAAGAGCGTTAATCAACGGCGGTGTTCTCCTGAGTCGGGGCAAGCTTTTTGGGCTTGCAGCAGGCTGGTTTCGAACATTCTAACAGCATAAAAATGGGCAAAATTGCGGTTTACAGCGCACCGGCCTTTATTCTCAGCCTTTGTTTACTTTGGCTCGAAAGCAGGGATGCGGGCCTTCGTGAAAGCCACGGCATCGAGGGCCAGGCTGCCCAGAATCGAGACCACAACGCTGCCAAAAAGCACCGGTCCGACGATGAAGTCAGCTCCCCTGAGCGTGGCGACCAGAACAATAAAACCGAGCAATTTCACAATCCAGCCACCGAGAACGACGCCGAAGAATCCGCCGAGCGAAAGCTTGCCACCGAACCAAACAGACAAGGCCGTTAGTGACACGAAGACGAAGGCCATGGCAGCACCGATCAGCGCGCTCACGAGCCCGTTGGTTGAAGCGACCAGGTAGCCGATTAGACCGCCAACAGCGGCAATCACGCCAATTAGCAAAGCCCCCTGCTTCAGGATGGTCGCAAACAACTTCTCACTAGCACTACCCATTTTTCGCTCCTCTGCGTTTTTGAACTATTGGCCAGAGAGTGAATGTGCTCGCTGCAATGGTTCCCAAAATAACAAACACAACGATGCCCTGAAGAGGGATAAAGAAAAACATCAGGCAACTCAAAGAAATGAGCGCTGTCCAGATATAGAAGACGAAAACCGAACCAACGTGGCTGTGGCCCAAATCTTGCAAGCGGTGGTGAATATGCTGGCGATCTGCGGCAAAGGGAGACTTGCCTGCCCTAAGCCTGCGAAGCACAGCAAGGGTGAAATCAAGCAGCGGCAGCACCAAGATAGCCAACGGCAGAATAAGCGGAATAAAAGCCGGAAGCAGATCCTCTTCGCCAGCCGTGTGCGGGTCTATTTGCCCGGTAACCGTTAGCGCCGAGGTCGCCATGAGCAGACCCAAAAGCATCGCACCAGAGTCGCCCATGAAAATCTTGGCCGGACGCCAGTTGAGCGGCAAGAAACCTACGCACATGCCGATCACAATCGCAGACAGCAGCGATGCGAGGTTGAAGTAATTCGAGGGCGAAGTCTCTTGAGCCAGCAGGTAGCTGTAGACGAAGAACACGAGGGTTCCGATGAGCACGACCCCGCTGACCAGCCCATCCAAGCCGTCAATAAAGTTGACCGCGTTCATAACCAGCACGGTTAGAAATACAGTGACAACCA
>JBFYOO010000144.1:0-6712 GCA_041303785.1 Micrococcales bacterium | reverse complement strand
CAAGCACCCAGAGCCGGCTCAGGGCGCAAAGATTGCAACCTTGCTTCGCAAATTGGCAGACGAACTGGATGCCTAAGCTCAACGAAACTCAACTTCGCGACCGTGCCCGTTTGGCTGCGGTCGAGGCCGCACCAAAGGATGGTGTCGGCGATTTTCTGACCCAAATCGAAGAAGACGAAAACGTCTACACATTCTTGTTCGCTGCCAAGATGAAGGGTTACGTTGGCTGGAACTGGTCGGTTTCGCTTTTTGCCAACGATGAAGACACCACCGTCAGCGAAGTAAATCTGATGCCTGGCGAAGACTCTTTGATTGCACCCAACTGGGTGCCGTGGTCTGAGCGACTCGCCGACTACAAGGCGTTACAGGCCGAGCTCGAGGCTCAGGCAGCTCTCGAGGCCGAAGAAAACGACACTTCTGATGACGCTGCCGATGTCGAAGAAGATGATGAAGATTCTGAAGAAGCGACCGAAACCGAATCAGAAACCGGTGCAGTTGCAGAAGCGGCCGAAGATCTACCGGCGACTCTCACGCATGAAAGCCCAGACACCGAGCAGAATGCCGACGACACAGGTGGCCGTATACCAAGGTTCTTGAGACGTCGACTGGGTCGACTGAAACACAAGAAATAGCAGCGCAATAGTCCAAGCCGAAACGCCAACCAGAATTGCCGCCTTGGCATTCACCTTGGTTGGTTCGGGGTCTGGCTTTCGCTCAGAATCTTTGACATAGAAGCGCATGAGTCGAAACTATCTGAGTTGTGAGACTACGTAGTCGATGGCACCGGTGAGTTTCTTGACATCGCTCAACTCGGTTGCGGTGAAGGTTGCAACTCGCAACTGGTTTCGACCCAGCTTGCGGTAAGGGTCGGTGTCGACGATTCCGTTTGCGCGCAGTGCCTTGGCAACCGCGGCTGCATCAACGCTTTCGTCAAAGTCGATTGTCACGACAACCTGAGATCTGTGTGCCGGGTTTGAAACAAAAGGCATAGCAAATTCAGAAGCCTCTGCCCACTGGTAGAGGTGGTTCGAAGCCGCTTTGGTTCGTGCGTCGGCCCAGGCGAGCCCGCCGTTTGAATTCATCCAGTCGATTTGATCTGCAAGCAAAAACAAAGTAGCAATCGCGGGGGTGTTGAGCGTTTGATTTAGGCGCGAGTTATCGATTGCGGTTTTCACGCTGAGAAACTCTGGAATGTAACGGTCGCTTGCGGCAATCTTCTCTGCGCGTTCGAGAGCGGCGGGTGACATCAGTGAGATCCATAGTCCACCGTCAGACGCAAAGTTCTTTTGCGGTGCGAAATAGTAGACGTCGGTCTCGCTAGCGTCGAAGTCGATGCCACCGGCGGCCGAAGTTGCATCGGTGAACATCAGTGCATCTTTGTCAGCACCGGCAACTCGCAAAACATCTGCGACAACCCCTGTCGAAGTTTCGTTCTGCGGATAGGCGTAAGAGTCAACGCCGACCTCTGCGTGAAGTTCTAGGCGCGAGCCAGGGGCACCCTGAATAACGGTTGGTTTTTCAAGCCACGGATTAGTAAGTGCTGCCGCAAACTTTGCGCCGAATTCACCGTGCACCAGGTTCTGCGCTTTGCGTTCGACCAGAGAGAACGCGGCGGCATCCCAGAAAGCTGTCGAACCACCATTGCCCAAGACAATCTCGTAGCCGGCGGGGTTGTGAAAGAGCTCGAGCAGGCCGTCTTGCACTCGCTTCACAAGTTGCTTCACCGGAGCCTGGCGGTGAGAGGTGCCCATGAGTTTCGCGCCTTCGGTAGCAAAAGCCGTGATCTGGGCTGGTCTCAATTTCGATGGGCCGCAGCCGAATCGTCCATCTTCTGGAATGAACTCTGCTGGAATCTTTATGTCGACCATGGGGCAATTCTAGCCAGCGCAGACCCAGGCAATTTTTGACCTCAAACGGCCGAACTGATCGCCAACTATGGCTGAAATGGCCCGGCAAGACCGTTTCGGTTTCTGTGAATTACGTCGAAAAATCCTTGATTCTATGCGGAATTTCTAGGCTTCTGGCACTCAATTGCGCACTATCGAGGCAAGCTCTTGGCTTTATCGGGTAAAATTTTAGCAAGTGGATGCCCCGACTAAGAATCTGATCGGAGAAATCTAGTGGCCCAACAAGGCAACGGCAGACACCGCGCAGATGTAGAAGTGAAAGTTCTAGAAACTTTCGAACTGCGCAGTCGTCGATCGATACGCGAAGCCGAGAAGGCTCGACTTTCGCGCGCCGAAAGAAAAGCGGCGAAAAAAGCCGCCAAGCAAGATGCCGTCTACTTTGCTGCCACCCAAAATTCTCTAGCCGTTGCTACCAACGTCATTCGCGCACCGAGAAAAGTTCGATTCTTCTCTCGCCGCCAGGTCAAAAACGTTCTCACCATGACAGTTAGCACCGGACTCTTCGCAACCTTCTCGCTGCCGGCATATGCTTTCAACCCCGATGTCGCTGCTATGGCTCGATTCACCACCACGAGCGCGCAAGAACTTGCAAATGCCGAAAGCACTCAAAACCTAACCGTTGCCGCGGTTAACACTGTCAAGTTTGTTCGCGGAACATACGAAGACGCGAAGGCTTCAGAGATTGAGCGCGAAGCTAGACTCACGAACTACAGAACTTACACAGGCCCAACCGCAGCCGACTTTCTCGCTAACCCGAAGTACTCGGGTCTAGAAGGAGCAACTATCCTTGCGGTCGCTGCAAAGTATGTTGGCACACCATATGTTTTCGGTGGTGGAACCCCGGCTGGCTTTGACTGCTCGGGCTATGTGGCTTTCGTGTTCTCGCAGTTTGGAATCGCACTGCCGCACACAGTGGTCGGTCAGAACCGTCTAGGCATGCTGGTGAGCCGCGAGAACGCTCAGCCTGGCGATTTGGTTGTCTTCAACGATCTGAGCCACAACGGAATCTACGCCGGCAACGGCAACTTCTACCACGCTCCTCGTCGCGGTGACTTCGTCAAGCTGGCCCCGATCTACACCCCCAACGTGCACTTCGTGCGCATCGTTGACACCAACAACTAGTGCAACTGCCTGCACAACACGCCAAGTTTCGCTCACCAACTCATTGACCTCACAGGTCTAATCTCTGAATAAGCATTTGTTGGATTGAGTAGGAGAAGGCCATGCAGCTGACCAGTTTGCCCGCCAAGCAAGCCGTTCAGTGTTGTTGCTGCCTTCAACAACTTCAACCCGCAAGCAATTAGCGCGTCGTCATTTATGACGGCGCGTTTTTTATTGCCAAAAGCAAATGCTGCGAAAACTCACAAGCCGTGTGGGTGAATTCGAAAGGAAGAAATGCGAACTCTAGTTTTGAACGCGGGCTATGAACCGCTCGGTGTCGTCTCGTTTCGCCGCGCCATCATGCTGGTGCTGAATCAGAAGGCCACCATCCTTGAACAGAATGAAGAACTCAAGGTGCGCAGTGCCACTGGCGAGTATGAATTGCCTTCGGTGATTCTGCTCGCGCGCTATGTGCGGGTTCCGGGCAGCAGAAACATTCCGGTTTCGCGCAGGGGAGTGCTGCGTCGCGACTCGAATAGATGCGCCTACTGCTCGAAGTCGGCAACCACAATCGATCACGTGCAACCAAAGTCGCGTGGAGGAACCGATAGCTGGGAAAACCTGGTTGCCTGCTGCCTTCGCTGCAACAACAAAAAGGGCGACAGGACTCTCGCCGAAATCGGTTGGTCGCTGTCGTTTTCACCGCGCATGCCGCATGGAACATCGTGGATTGTTCGAGGCGCAGACAATGCCGAACCCGAATGGCAAAACTATTTGCAGATTGCTGCCTAAGCTTTCGAAGGCAATTTTTCGGTTTCGACCGCTTTGCTGACGAGAAGAATCGAAAGCATCAACACCAGCGGAAGACCGAATGCCCAGTAGAGACCAACGAACTGCGAGATGATTCCGATCGCCGGGCCAATAATTAGGTTCGCGATGTAAACCGTGTTCCATAGCATGCTCATTCTCGCCGAGGTCATGCGCGGGTCATCACCCATAGCCGCAACACACATCGCCAGACCAATCGCGTTGCCGATGCTCCAAACCACAGCTGCTAGGTATTCGAGGCCGATTAGTGGAGACAGCATGAACAGGCCGATGCCGGCGGCCGCAATTACCGCCGAATAGTTCACCACGCGACGACGTCCGAGTGCATCGGCAATGCGGTTGCCGAATAGGCGCGTGAGTGTGGCTCCGACGGCAAACACGGTGTAGCAGAACACTGCTGCCGACTGCGACCAGCCTTCTTCAACGAGTGCCACGGGCAACCATATTGACGCTGTTCCCTCAGAGAAGATAATCGCGAAGGCAATCAAGACGATCATCAAGCTTCTGCGCTGACGCCAAGCTGTCAGCTGGGTCACCTTTGGTTCGTGAGGCAACTCGAGGTGCGCGAGTTCGATTGAACCGGTGTCGAGACTCGAGGTCTTGCGCGACTTTGTCTCATAACCATTCATGCGCGGAATCAAAATCGAAGATGCGAGCGAGACAAAAATCAGCACGATTCCAACCGATGCAAAGTGAACCGCAATCGAAATGTTCTGGGCGAGCAAAAGCGAGGCGAAAGCAGAACCGCCGAGTAACCCGAAACTGAAGCCGGCGTGCAAAGACGGAACACGGTTGCGACCCGAAACGCGATTTATTTCGGTGGCTTCTAGGTTGTTGTCAAAGTCGGCAGTGCCGATCGGCAGGCCTACGAGTGCTGTGAGAGCAAATGCCAGCAGGGCGTTTTCGTCATAGACAGTTACACCCAGGGCAACCAATCCGAGGCAAAACAAAAAGTAAGTCACATAAGAGGTGTTTCTCGAGCCGAACCGGGCAACGATTCTGCCTGCAATCATCACGCCGGCAATCGAGCCAGCCGCAAACACCATGGCATAGATTCCCATTTGGGTGTTGTCGAGGCTGAGCAGGTCTTTTATGGCCGGGTTCTGACTTGCCCAACTCGCATATACAAAGCCACGGATAAAGAACAGCGCGAAAATGCCCGTGAACCAACGGCGTGATGAGTCAGAGATATTCTTCGAGGGCATCATCCAAGCGTAAGCGTGCCCCCGAGAAGAATCGAACTTCCGCACATGGTTTAGGAAACCACTGCTCTATCCACTGAGCTACGAGGGCTAAGAGCCCAAATATACCGAGCCTGCGGTGCATCTGTCTCACTCGGTTTTAGGCTTTAGGCATGCCAGACCTAGATTCAACCAAGCCAGCCGTTCCAGAGCGGGTTTGGGATGCCTGGCAGCGTGAGCTCGAGTCAATCGGGGTGACTAATCCGCTGGTGAACTTCGAGCGCAGTTCTTATGGCCAAATCGATTTGGCCCAGTCGCATCCCGGCGGGTTTTCGCAGTTTGTCGCCGGCCGAGCGACAACGCTGTCGAGTTTGGTTAGAGATCCGCAGTCTTTTTCTTCTGCCCTCGGCGCAGCACGACGCATCAAGAACCAAGCAGAGAAGATCTCGCAGCAGTTCGGAATCGAGACTCTTGGTCTAATCGCGGGCGTGACAAATCTTCAGGGCGACGGCTTCGATCTGCAATTGCCGGTCTTGATTTGGCCAATCCGCATGACCTCGCGCGGTGAAGATTACGAAATCGCTCTGACCGCTGGCGCGCGGGTAAACCCTTCACTAATTGCTGCTTTCAAGTCTTGCTATTCGGCCGACGTCGATGAGGCCCACTTGCTCAAGTTGGCTGCTCAATCGACAGAAATTTTGCCAGCATCTGTTATTTATTACCTTCAAGGATTAGTGGTCGGGCGAGCCACTGCCGACGTGCAGCGAACCCTGGTGATTGCAAACTTCACCACCGCACCCGTCGAACTCGTCGCAGACATGAAACGTGAGAGCACTGGTCTGCTTGCAGCTCTTGCCGACGAATCTGCTTTCGCACGTTTGCCACTAATTGATGTGCAAAATGTCGAGACAATTGCCGACGCAGATTTGGTTCAGCAGAGAGTTGTTGCGCGGGCTCTTCGCGGTGACAATTTTGCAGTTGAAACTCTGCCGGGTTGCGGCTACACCCAAACCGTGCTCAACACCGTTGCCGCATTGGTGCGAGAAAACAAACGCGTGGTTATTTCAGCCGCTCGCCGACAGACCCTGAACGAGCTGGCCGATAGATTTGCCGCGCTTGGGCTGCCCGGCTTTGTGGTTCGCAGTTCTTCAACCTGGCTCGACGTGATTGCCGCGATTTCGAGGCACGAAAAGGCCCAACCAACAGACCTTTCAGAAGCGCTCAAAGACAGGGCAGAGGCCGCAGGGCATTTTGAGGCCTATCAAAATGCCTTGCAGCGCAGGGATACAGAATTCGACCTCTCTGTCGACGAAGCGCTGCAGAAACTCGCTTTGCTGAGCTCGATGCCAAGAGCGCCAGAGACCAATGCGCGAATTGAAAAGAACTTCTTGCTGCAGCACAAGAATCGTGAGCCAGCCATTGAACTTCTCAAGAAGGCCGAAGAACTAGGCGAGTTTAAGTTTGGCCCTAATGACTCTGCCTGGTTTCAGGCAAAGTTTGACTCCCCTGAAGCTGTAACAGCAGCGATTCAAACTGCAAAGCGTTTGAGAAACGAAGAGTTTGCTTCGCTTCGCCGCCACATGGGTGAATTCACCGAGCGAGTGAACTTCAAGCCCGCTGACTCGGTTGAGCAGTGGGGCACGTATCTTCGACTCTTCGTCGGAATTCGAGACACCCTAGATCGCTTCGTGGCTG
>JBFYOO010000143.1:0-2954 GCA_041303785.1 Micrococcales bacterium | reverse complement strand
TTAGGCTTTAGGGCATGAACCCATTCGAAGATTCAGAGGCGAACCCATTCGAAATTGCAAACTCAGCCGCGAGCGTGATTGCAGAGAAAACCGGAGTCAAGCGACACGACATCGCTCTGACCCTCGGCAGCGGTTGGGCTAAAGCGGCCGACCTAATTGGTGAAACGGTTGCAACCATCAAGGCCACAGAGGTTCCTGGTTTCTCGGCTCCAGCGGTTGCCGGCCACCTGCCTACAATTCGTTCAATCAAGTTGCCAAACGGCAAGCACGCTCTTGTGCTCGGTGCCCGCACTCACTATTACGAGGGGCACGGAGTTCGCAGAGTTGTGCACGGCGTTCGCACTGCCGCAGCTACCGGCGCAAAAATCATGGTGCTAACCAACGGATGCGGTGGCCTGAACGAAGCATGGCCAGAAGGAACACCCGTTCTGATCAGCGACCACATCAACCTGACCGCCGATAGCCCGCTTGAAGGCGCAAACTTCATTGACCTAACCGATCTTTACTCAAAACGCCTTCGTGACATCGCGCGAACAGTTGACCCGAATCTCGACGAGGGCGTTTATGCGCAGTTTCGCGGCCCACACTATGAGACACCGGCAGAAGTTCAAATGGTGAAGCACATGGGTGGCCACCTCGTTGGTATGTCGACTGCTCTGGAGGCAATCGCAGCGCGCGAAGCCGGCATGGAGATTCTCGGTGTTTCGCTCATGACCAATCTCGCCGCCGGAATTCAGAAGCACCCGCTTTCGCACGCAGAAGTTTTGGCAGCAGGCAAGGCGGCCGAAGAACGAATCAGCGCACTGCTCGCCGAAATCGTCGTCAAGCTCTAAGACTTCGCCAATGAAACTCGACGAACTTCTGCAAGCGGCAACGGCTTGGGCCGAACAAGACCCCGATGCCAAGACCCGCAGCGAACTGCTTGACCTGATCACTGCTCGAGACGAAATAGCACTGCTGGATCGCTGCGGCAAGCGCTTAGGCTTTGGCACGGCGGGGCTCAGGGGCGAGCTGGGGGCTGGCCCGAACCGCATGAACCGGGTGTTGGTTGCCCAGGCCGCAGCTGGCCTAGCCGCGTATCTGAAGAAGAACTTTGATCGACCTTCGGCCGTTATCGGCTACGACGGTCGCATCAACAGTGACATCTTTGCCCGCGACAGCGCAGAAGTTATGGCTGCTGCCGGCATAGATACCTTTCTCTTCGACCAGAGCGTGCCGACCCCGGTGCTTGCCTTTGCCGTGAAGCAGCGAAACTTTTCGGCGGGTGTGATGGTGACCGCTTCGCATAATCCGCCGCGCGACAACGGCTACAAGGTTTACCTCGGTGGTGCAAACGGTGGTGGGCAAATTGTCTCGCCAGCAGACGCAGATATTTCTGCTGAGATCGAAGCTGTTGCCTCATCGAAAACTTTTGCTCAGATTGCTAAGTCAGACAAATTTGAACTTCTCGGCGAGAGCACAATCGACGACTACGTTCGAGTGACGAGTCGCTTGGTCAATGACTCAAGCGATAGCCAACTCAAGATCGTTTACAGCGCTATGCACGGTGTTGGTTGGCCAACACTCGAGAAACTGTTCGAGGCCTCGTCGATTGCGAGACCAATCGTGGTTGAGTCTCAAATCAAACCAGACGGAAACTTTCCGACGGTGGCGTTTCCAAACCCTGAAGAACCTGGTGCCATGGATGAGTCTTACGCCACGGCCTTCGAGCACGACGCCGAGTTGATTTTGGTGAACGACCCAGATGCCGATCGACTAGCTGTTGCAATTCCGCAAGTTCATCCCGATGGCAGCAAGAGCTGGCGCAGACTCACGGGCGACCAGGTTGGCCTGCTGCTCGCCGACGAGCTGGCAAGCAGACCCGGAGCCAAAGGAGCGCTTGCCTGTTCGATAGTTTCTTGCTCTGCCCTCGAGCAGGTCGCAGCAAAAAACGGCCTGGCTTATGCCGAGACCCTAACCGGCTTCAAGTGGATCAGCAAGGTGCCCGAACTGCTGTTTGGCTTCGAAGAAGCGCTCGGCTACTGCGTCGACCCAGCCCACACCCCAGACAAAGACGGCATTTCGGCGGCCCTTGTGGTGGCCGACCTAGCCAATCGCCTGGCGGCTAGCGACCAAACCATCGCAGATCGAATCGACGAGATTGGCCGCAAGTATGGTCACTTTGCCACCGGTCAGGTTTCGATTCGAGTTGCCGACTTGAGCATTATCGGCAGCACGGTTGCGCGCATTCGCAACAACCCACCGGCAGCAATCATGGGTCAGAGCGCACGATTCACCGATCTCGCTCTCGGCAGCGCAAAGTTGCAAGCAACCGAAGGTTTACGTTTCGATTTGGCAGATGGCTCACGCGTGATTCTTCGCCCGAGCGGAACCGAGCCTAAGTTGAAATGCTACCTGCAGACCACGGGCGCTAGTTTCGAAGCCGCACACAGCGCGCTAGAAAAACTCGAGAGTGCTGCTCGCGAACTGCTAAACGCCTAGCGGCGGTCGCGACCGAGATTTGCGCGCTGGGCTTCGAAACCCTCGGCGATCGTTTCGATAAGTTCTTCGCGAGCATCTACCGACTGAAAAGTTGCATCGGCTGCGTTGAGCTGAAACTGCTCGAGGTCGTCGATGTCGTAACCGAAAGTTTCAACCAGCAGCTGCAGCTCTTTCGAGATTGTCGTGTTCGACATGAGTCGGTTATCGGTGTTCACTGTGACTGCGAAACCAAGGTCGTACAAAACAGCAAACGGGTGATCTGCAACGCTCAGTTCGTGATCGTCTTCTTCGGTTAACTGATAGATGTCGTTGAGCACACCGGTTTGCATATTCGAACTGATGCTTAATTCGAGTGCGATGCCTCGATCGTGAACCCACTCGGCAACCGGTCCGAGAACTACAAAATCTGCCTCACCCTGGCTGCGACTGAACATCACGTCTTCGATTAGACGAGCACCGTGACCGAGGCGAAG
>JBFYOO010000142.1:0-5386 GCA_041303785.1 Micrococcales bacterium | reverse complement strand
TTCAGTGGTGGGTAAGCAACTTCAACCTGCCGTTCGAAATCTTGGGCACGTTGGCATTTGCCTTCTCTGGGCTGATCGAAGCGGCTCGCAAGAAGCTCGACATAGTAGGTATGGCCATGGTCACTGCCGTTGCCGCATTCGGTGGCGGAACCCTGCGAGACATTTTGCTCGACAGAAGCCCTCTATTCTGGATAGCCAACGACTGGTGGATCTGGGCAATTCTTTTAATTTGTGGTCTAGCCCTGATTTTCTTCAGGGCTCGTCACCTCGAGTTCACAGAGCGTGCGATGCAGTGGCCAGACGCAATCGGTCTCGGTGTCTTTGCAAGCGGCGGCACGATGATTGCCTTGCAGGCTGGAACCTCGGCAGTCGTTGCAGTAATCATGGGTGTCATCACCGCAATTTTCGGAAGCGTGATGCGTGACGTTTTTACGAACCAAGTGCCGCGTGCATTTGCCGATCACCAGCCATATGCCTCAGTCGCCTTTTTGGGTTGCTGGGTCGTTGTCTTTGCGCACTGGTTAGCCTTGCCAGCGGCTATTGGCGTCACGGTTGGCGCAGTCGTTACCGTTTCGATTCGCCTAGCCGTAATCATTTTCGGCTGGCGAGTACCGTCTTGGCGGGTTTAGACGTTAGGTCTAGCCTTCGAATCCGGCGCGATTAGCCGCTCGTCTGAGTGACGTTAGCAACGCGGGTGCCGCAATCAGAATCAGCACGCAAGTCGTGATTGCGCGACCGGCGTCCCAGAGCAAACCCCCAGTAACAATCTCGTAGTTCAAGAAGCGCAGCAGGTTCGCCCCTAACCCAGCGCCGGCTTCGTAAGACACCGATGATTCTGTGCCTGCTAAGAACGGCCAGTTCCAAAGAGTCATAAGTGCGCCATAGACGAAACTTGCCATGACTGCGTAAACGCAGAGAGTTAGCAGTTGCGCAAACTTACCCTTGAACCTCGGAAGAACTCCGGCGCCGATTCCCACAAGACCGGCGGCCATCATCTGAAACGGTAACCACGGGCCAACGCCCGCGCCGAGAAGTGCCGAGACCAAAATCGATGCACTACCGAGAATGAAGCCGAAACCACTTCTGAATATATACGCGCCGATGATAATCAGAAAGAATGCAGTTTCAATTCCGGCCGTGCCTGCACCGAGCAAACGAACAACTGCGTTGATTGCTATCATGACACCCAAAATGGCGAGTTGGCGCGAACCGATTTCACCGGTTGAAAATTCGACCAACACTATGGCGATAATCAGCGGCATCAGCGCCATAAATACTGCCTGAGCCAGAAGATTCTCATTTTGACTATCGGTTGCAATAAGCAGTGGCCAGGCAAACATCAAAATCGAAGCCATTGCAGCTACGACAATTGAAACCTTTGAGAGCAGAGGCTGTTTAGTCATTTGCTACCACCTGCTGTAACGCAATCACGCCAGGCAATTTGGTGATTTGCGCGACCTGGCTCGCCAGAGAGTTATCGACACGATATTCAAGAGCGCTTTCGACAGGCTGATCGGCTATGACCTTGCCGGCTTCGAGTTGAATAACTCGGTCTGCAGATTGCGCGATGAACTCGACATCGTGAGATGCGAAAATCACTGCCTTGCCCGCTGAAGCTAGGTTTCGCAAAACTTGGGCAACCTGCTTTTTCGCCGCATAGTCGAGCCCGCGGGTGGGTTCATCCAAGATAACTAGGCTCGCATTCTTTACTAGCTGCATTGCAAGAACAAGCGACAGTTGCTGCCCGCTGCTCAGATCTCTCGGATGAATCGACGGGTCGATGCGACCACTGAACTTTTCAAATAGCTGGCTTGTCGAAGACGGCTTGGTCTCGGCTACCTCGTCGGCTTCATCAAGCTCATCGCCTAGATTCGGCAGAAAGAGCAGATCGGCGGCTTGCTGAGGAACCATGGCAACCACCGAGAGCCGTTCGGTTGCGCTGAGTTCAGCGGGGTCTTGTCCGGCCACTGAGATGTCGCCAGCACCGCGATTACCGGTGCCTTGAAGTGCCCACAATAGAGAGGTCTTACCCGAACCGTTCTCGCCCATAACTGCAATGACCTCGCCAGCCCTGGCCGAGAGAGATACCTGGTCGACAGCTCGCAGCGAACCATAATCAACGGTCACCTGTTTGGCTTTCAGTACCTCACTGCCAAGCGGCAGGTGAGCGATGCGCTTCACGGCGTGCGGGGCCGAACGAGCAAACTCTTCAGACGCCTGCTCGATGCTTAGCAAAACTTTAGGCCAACGCAGTTGGTGCGACATCTCGATGAGTGGCGGCACAAATTTGAACTTGGCAAGTTGAGAAACCGGTTCTCCCTGTGAAACCGTGCCGTCATTGTTCACGACAATCACCGAGTCGACTAGGCCAATCAAGCGTTCGATTCGATGTTCCGCGACTATCACCGTTATGCCTTGCGTGCGACTGAGGTTCCAGGCGAATTCGAGTAGCTCTTTTGCGGCAACCGGATCGAGTGCCGAAGTCGGTTCGTCAAGAATCAAAATTTTCTGACCGGCGCTCAGTGCCGCAGCAATTGCAACTCGCTGCTGCTGACCGCCAGAGAGTTCTATCAGTTTACGATTGCGCAGCTCGCTTAGACCGGTCGCTGCTAGAGCTGCGTCGACGCGTCGAATCATTTCATCGCGACCAACCGCAAGTTGCTCGAGGGCAAAGGCCAACTCTTCGAGAACCGTGTCTGCAACGAATGCACCCTCGGGCTGTTGATTGACGTACCCAATCAGGTGTGCTGTCTCGTGAGGCATCGCTCGGCTGAAATCTTCACCGTCAACTATGCGAACACCGCTGGCCGTGCCGCCGCTGAAGTGCGGCACTAGACCCGCCAGTGCTTTGAGCAGAGTCGACTTGCCGCTGCCGGTTGCACCGCAGACCAGAACAAACTGCCCAGCATCAACTTGAATGCTCGCGCGATTGAGTTTGGTTTCGTCACCATTTTTATAGGTAAAGGTGAAATTCTTGAGGCTGATCACGAGATGGTCACCACCGTCGAAAAGTGGGCGAGCAGCCCAAAGGCGCAGAGACCAAGCAGGGCGAAGTCAATCGGAGTTCGGGCAGACCTGGCAATGCTGGTTCTAGTGTTTCGCCTAGATGTAAGCCGAACGCTAATGAAAGATGTGACGGCACCAATTGCCAACAGGGCAAGTGCGGCCGGTGCTGAGAACCCGCTCAACAGAACAAATACTCCCATTGCTATCGCAATCAGAGATAACAATCCCAGCAGTCTCGCGAGCAACAACTCGCCCTTGCTCTGGGTTGACTTGCGCCCGAAGCCGCGTGCATCCATGCTGGCCGCGAGTAAAAGCGATCGATCGAGCGTGTCTTCTAGCACCGGAATCAAGAGGCCATTGAGCGTTGATGACTTGCGACCTTTGCCGCGCAACCCGCGTGCTCGCTTGACGCGGGCAAAACTTTCAATCAGTTGAGGTGCGAGGTTTATTGCAACTGACACGCTAGTTGCAATCTCGTAAAGCGCGCCGGGAGCTGACTTTAGAAGCTTGCGCGGATTCGCCAGTGTATTCGCCACGGCAATAGCCAGAATTATTGCGGCTAGACGGCTGCCATCGAGCAATGCGCCAAGCATTGATGTTGTCGAAATGTCGCCAAGCAAACCTATGGCCCCGAGGCCAAAATCGATTTCAAATCTTGGCAGTTCAAACAAAATGTCGTCGGTCGCTTGACTGAATGAAAACACAATTCGAAAGACCACGCGGATAACCACCACAGCAAGGGCTAGCAGAAGGTAGAACTTTAGTGATCTTGCCCAAGGAGAATTTTCACGAAAGAGCAAAATTAGCGCTACCGATGCCGCTGCGACTGATGTCGTTTGCAAGATACTCGACGCCGATCCTGCGACAACGGCAAGTGTGATTGCAAGCACCCACCAGCTAGAAGGGTGCAGGCGTGAGGTTATAAAGTTACGCATTAGTAGCAAGAACTAGTCATTGGTTGAACACGCGGAAATGTTTGTGAGACAACTTCGCCGGCTTCAACAAAACGCCAACCATCGGCCGCACCGCAAATTGGTCGCCTCATTGCCGCACCTTGACCGCTGTATTGCCAATCCGCGCTTTGGGGGTCTGCAAAGAAGTAGACCCAAGACCCTTGGGCAGCGGTCGGGGTCTTGGTGCAGGGTTGATCTTCGACGGTTGGCCAGTTATCGACTCTGCAAACGAAGCCAGTGGGGTACTCGCTGGTTCCTTCAACCTTGACTCCGGATGCAGAGAACAAAGCCCATCCGGTCGATTCAAAATCATTGGCGCAGACTTCTTTCACTTCACGAGCACTGGATGTGCCGAAGTCAATCACCAGAGAAACCCCGGCACCAGATTCACACTGCCCGCTGCGAACATTCTCGGCTATGGGAGCTGTCTTGGGTTCGCTAGGAATGGTGCTGATGAACCCGCCGATGGCAACAAAGGTCACCAGCGAAATCAGCACCATTCGAAGCGAGATTCTCATCTTGTTGCTACTTAATTAGAGCTACGTAGTTAGTGCCAATCAGTGCGAGGTATCCCTGTGCCGAGGCAAAGATGTCTGCTTTTCCACCCGAGTATGCCGAGATTAAGCCGCCGGTCGGTGCTACGCGCGAGACCATCCACTTCTGAATCGCATTGTTTCGTTGGCCGATTGCTGAGAGCCCCATGGCTGCGTAGGCCGTGCCGTTAACGTCAACTTCACCCCAGGCCACAAAGTGGTCGGTGACCATGGCGGTTTTGGTTAGCCAATTTGCTGCCTTGGTGGTGACTGCCGCTTTACTTCTATTTACAGATGCGAACGCCATGAGTGCCATGCCGGTTGCATCTGCGCTGCTTGCCATAGTGTCGGCGGTCAAATCAGTGCCGAAGCCACCATCGGCTCTCGCCAAAGTTGCCAACTTGGTGGACACAAGACCGGCAAGTTTGGTTTCGCCCGATGCTTTTAGGCCAAGAATCGTCCAGCCATAGATAAAGGTGTTGCCATTAGCCTCTGCAATCTCACCCGATTTGTTGACTGACTTCTTTACTGAGTTCAGCACAGAGGTGCGCAGACTCGACTTTGGCAGTGCGAATGCCTTGCTGGCAACCAAGAACATTCCGCCTCGACCTGGCTGAAACTTCTTGTCTACAAATAGGCTGCCAACTTTTGTACTAACTCCGGCATTGGCTGGAGATCTAAGGTTGAAGTCGACCGCCGGCTTGAAGCTCTTGGCCGATTGCCCGGCTGCTCGAAGCTGCAGCAAAGACTCGATGGTGAAACCGAAGTCTGGCCGGCCGGGGGTGAACCCCTCAACATATTTCTTGTCGACAAACTTGCTCGCGATGAAGCGAACAGTGTTGCCCTGTTTCACGTCTGCTGAAGCCGGCAGAATGCTGGCCGAAAGTGCGACCG
>JBFYOO010000141.1:0-7705 GCA_041303785.1 Micrococcales bacterium | reverse complement strand
GAAGCAAGCGCTCTCGCATGGCGTTCTTGTCTTCTTGGCTAGCCTCGGCAAAATTCACCAGCAGCGCTTCAAATGCATCGGCGTAGTCACCGATAGCAAGAAGCGCATCTGCAGCAACTAGAAGCTCATCGAAGTTCTGCGGTGGGTTATTCAAGACGTGATCGACATCAACGCCTTCGAGTCGCAGCAATAACTCTGACTGAGCAACACCGGCAGCCGCAATCGGATCGCTGGGGGTCTCGTTGAGAATCTGTTGGTATGCGGCTTTTGCATCTGCATAGGCGCCAGAGTTCAATAACTCAACAGCAGCCTTGTGCTTTGGAGGCAGTTGTGCGGCGGTTGGTGCAGGCTCAACATTTGAGTCAACAATCGCAACCGAAGTTACTCCGTTCTTAGCTGCAATGAGAAGAAGCTTCGAAATGACTTCTTCGATCTTTTCGTGTTCAACATCGCCAACAAACAATGGAACCGGTTGCCCAGCCACCATCGCCAATAGCGTTGCGGGTTGAGTTACCGCAAACGCCTCAACAACTCGCGGTTGATCATTCACATCAACTCGACTGAGCAGAACTTTGCCACCCATGCTCGCGACGATGGTTTCAAGTTTCTTGCTTAGCGAAACACTTTCTTCAACCTCGGTCGAAAAGAAATCGACGAGAACTACAACCTTGCTAGATAGTTCGAGAAAGTGACGAAGGTTACCTTCTGTCATAACCGCGATCAAAGAAGCGACCGCGACTGGCGAAGCATCTGGCTGACCCCCTGGCTGACTAGGAGCATCGACTGGCGAAGTGCTGGGTTGTTGGCGCAGCGACGAAAGGTCGTAAGCTCCGCGCAGATTTGCGTTTGGCTGATCTGCCATTAGAGGCTCGCCACGCTAATCAGACCCTGGGTTGCCCCGAGAAGAACAATCTTGTCGCTATCTGCAGCTGGCGGAACATAGAAGAGCAGCATGTCGCCATAGACCGAACGAACACCTCTGGTTGATCCGGTAGCACCGAGCAGCAAGCGCTCCTGAGGCCCAACGGCAACAGCAGAGTTGGCCCGCTTTGGTCGAATCGTGTAGCGGTCAAGCTGGTAGACGGCAACTAGTGCACCACCGTTAGAGGTCGCCATCGAAATCACATTTGGGTCGCCAAGCAGGTGGGCATAGGTGATGTTCGCGTTGTTCAGGCTAGTGGCCTGCTCCTTTTGTGCCTGCGACACCTGCCTGTAGAACTCGTTATCGAGATCGAACAGCTGAGCACTAAGGCTCGCCTGCCCGAGGTTCAGCACATCGCCAAAAGCAATTGGCAGTTTGTTCGGCGCAAGCTTCAAGAACAGCGAACCGGCATCGACTGGAATCGCACCAATTTCACTCGAAGGCACGGCCGGAATCTCTGCGCCTGGCATTAGTCGAATAGTGAACCAAACCTTGTAGTTCACGCGCGGACTATCCTGCTGCATCACAATCATCTGCGGCAGTGCCGTGTCGCCAGGTTCATCGGTAACCGCCATGGCAACTCGCGGCCAGCTCGAAGTAGCCGCCGGCAGGTTGAACTTCACTGGTCTAGCAGCAATTGCCTGCAGGCTTGCGATTCTCGCGTTTCGAGTGCGAAGTTGGTAGTTGGTCGTGCGAATAGCAAGAGCTGCACCATCGAAGCGTTCAACCAAAATTCGTCGATCATTTGCCGCATCGGCTTCGCGAGCGACAATCGAAACTTCATCAAGAATGCGCTGCACCTGCTGAGACTGTAGCGAAACCGGCTCGGTCTGATCTTCGGCGGTCGGCGATGGCGCGGCCGTTGGGTAGCTCGCACAACCCGATAGCAGCGCGAGTGTCAATCCGGTTGAAGTGATTGCGACAAAACTTCGGGCAGAGCGGCGACCACGTTGAGGGCTCTTGAATACACTGCGGTAACGGTAACGCGGCGGCTTCGGCGCTTTCGGGGTTCTTCGACGCGGCCCGCGATTTATTCTCATCGTTCTGAAGGTGAGGGTCGTCAAAATAATTGCGACAGCCAACAAGCCAACCCCGACCCAAATCAAAATTCCAGATGGGGTGAGATCAAAAGTTGGAGTCCAAACGATATTGATTTTCTGCGGAATCGGGGCCACGCCGTTGCTCGCAATTAGAACGGCTCCCTGGTCTTCTGCAGAAACCTTGAGGCTTGCGGTGAGCTGAGCCTCAATTTGCGAACGCCAGAGGTCTGAGTTACTTGGGTCGATCGAGGGTTCGTTGCCGGCGAACTCCTTAGCAACAGCATCGTTGGTCGAAGCCTGCGCAATCAGCTCAACGTGCCTTGACTCTCCAACAAAGGCCTCAATATCGCTCTCACGACCGGTGGCAACGAAGGCCTGAGGCGAGTCTTCGACCGTCACCTTTATTGTGCCGGGATGCAGCGCCAAAACGCTCTGCGGAATCACCGCGTAGGGAGCGCTCGACTCGGGGCTAAGCGTGAGGCTGTATTGGCTTGGCGGGGCAAAAATAGTTCTCTGCGCCAGACCGCCGAGAATCAAAACAATCGAAATGGCGAACAGCACAGCGGCAAAGACAAAGCGCATGCAAAATCCAATCCGACTAAACTTGGCAGAGGCGAAACGCCTGTGGATAAGTCTACCGAAGTGGCGAGGAGCACTGAATTGAGCGCTGAAGAGACCGAATTTCCCCTAGTAATGAGGGGCTATGACCGTGAATCGGTCGATGACGCCCTAATTGATCTGCGCCGCGAATTGCTTCAACTCAGCAACCAGAATGCCCAGTTGGCAAGCGAGTTGCGCGAAACCTCCAACCGCCTAATCGCCGCCGAGAGCCAGCTCAGCGAAGTCGGCGAACCTAGTTATGCCGGTGTCGGAGCGAAAGCGGCGTTGATTCTCGCAACCTCAGAAGAGCAGGCGAAGCGCTTGGTTCTCGAGGCAGAAACCGAAGCCAGCATCACCAGAAAAAACTTGCACGAAGAACTAGAGACGCAGCGCAACGAAGCCAAGGGGTACTACGACGCCCTTGTGGCCGAGGCACAGCGCAGAGCAGACCGACTAATCAACGCGGCAAACGTCGAATACGAACAGGCAATCGCTGATGCAAAATCTAAAGCTGCCGAGATCGTCGATGAGGGCATTCGTGAGGCCGGAGCCATAAGAGGCTCTATCGCAACCGAGGTGGCAAAGTTGCGCGCCACCGCGAAACGCGAAACCGAAGCCCAGCGCGCCAAGGTCGATCGCGACCTCGCCGAGAAGAAGCTGCTCGCCGCTCGCGAGATTACATCGTCGATTGACTACAACCGCGCCCTCTCGATTATTACCGAGCAGGCTCGAATCGATCTTGAACTAGAGCTAACCGCTCGCCGCGCTGAGGCTGAGCAGACCTACCTGCGCAAGCACCAAGAGGCCGTCGCAGCAACTCAGCGCTACCTCGATGACGCAAACGGCCAGCTGAGCCTTGCCATCACTCGCGCAAACGCCGCCAGGCTAGAGGCCGAGACTCTCGAAGCAGCGGCTCGCTCGATCAACAAGAAGTCGACAGACGAAACCAGGCTCAAGATCGACGCGATGATTGCGGCAGCCGAAGCCGAGTCTCGCACGATTGTTGCCGAGGCTCACTCGAGCGCCTCAGCAGAGTTGCGTGAAGCAGAGTCGAAACTTCGTCGACTCGAAGTCGAACGCGACGCTGTTTCACAATATGTTGAGAACCTAAAGTCGGTTTTCGAGAGACTTCAAAGTAACCTGAACATCAGGTAGCAGAGAAGGTAACCATGCCAAATCAGATGAAAATCAGCAACGCCTTTCAGGTTGGCCTGCTCGGCGGACTCGGTGTTCTGACCGCCCTCGTGATTGGCAACATGGTGGCAACCATCGCCAGCATCATCACCTATGTTTTTGCGGCCATCTTCATTGCCCTTGGCCTCGACCCCGTTGTCAGCTTCTTTGAGAAGCGCGGGCTAAAGCGCCCATTGGCGATTCTCGGTGTAGTCATCGTCTTCTTTGGCGTCATCGGAAGCCTAATCTGGGCTGTCTCGCCAAATCTCGTGAGAGAGTCAGCTAACTTCATCGAGCAAGCCCCGACTCTGCTTACTGGAATCGGCCAGATTGACTGGGTGCTGAGTCTCGACGAGCAATTCGGTGGGGCAATCAGCAACACTCTCAGCTCAACCGGCGAGTTTCTTGGAGATTCGAAAAACTGGCCAACCATGCTCGGTGGAGTCGTTCAGGTTAGCTTGAGTATTTTCAACGGTTTCTTTGCGGGCCTTATCATCGTCATTCTCACTATCTACTTCATGGCATCTCTCGATTCTTTCAAGCAGTGGACCTACGCCTTGGTGAACCACAAGGTTCGCAAGAACTTCATCAACATCAGCGAGCAGGTAGCCAACTCGGTCGGTCGCTATGTCATGGGCCAAATGACGATTGCCTCAATCAACGCAACTCTCGGGTTCGTAATGATGACAGTTATCGGCGTTCCGTTTGCGCTTGTGCTCGCCTTCATCGCATTTGTATTCGCTCTAGTGCCGCTTGTTGGTCCGGTGACAGGTGCAGTGATAATTTCACTAGTCGCACTATCGGCATCACCAATGACAGCCTTAATTGCGGCCATTTACTATGCGATCTACCTTCAGGTTGAGGCATACCTAATCAGCCCGCGCGTAATGCGCAAAGCCGTCGACGTTCCTGGCGCGGTTGTTGTAGTAGCAGCACTCGCCGGCGGCGCATTGCTCGGCGTGCTAGGCGCGCTAGTTGCGATTCCGGTAGCTGCCTCAATTATTTTGATTATTCGCCAGGTATGGATGCCTCGCCAAAACGGCGAAACCACTTCTGCATAATTAGCTGAGCTGAAATGTCTCTGCCAGCGGATACTTCGCTGGGTTCACAACTCGAACAATCTCATCGAGCACTCGCTTGGTTGCAACTTCGCCAACCCATAGGTGCTTCGCGCCCTCGACAGCCACAAGCTCGATTTTCGGCACAATCGCAAATCTGAGAGCAGCCTGCTCTGGCGTTAGGTAGTCATCGAACTCTGGGATGAGCGCCACAAGTTTCTTGTCGCTAGCGTTCCAGCGCAGCAACTCGTCATCGCTGGTTCGGTGCAAGGGTGGCGAAAGCAATATTGCGCCAAGCACATCTTCGTCAACGGCATACTTGAGTGCTAACTCGGTGCCAAAACTCCAGCCGACAACCCATGGATCAGCCAGGCCGTGCTCTTTCGCATAGGCAACCGCGGCCATCACATCTGCCACCTCTGTGATGCCCTCTCCAAACTCACCCTCACTGGTGCCGTGTGGTGAGGTTGTGCCTCGGGTGTTGAACCTGAGCACGGCAAGGTCGGCTAGTGCCGGAAGGCGGTTGGCGGCCTTGCGAAAGATGTGGCTATCCATGAAGCCGCCGTGGGTCGGCAGCGGGTGCAGCATGATAAGAGTTGCCTTGGCCGGTCGGCCAACCGGTGTCGCCAACTCGCCAACCAGTTTTAGACCGTCTCTGGTTTCGAGCGTTATGTTTTCGCGGTGGCTAGGCAGCTCGACAGAAGACCTAACCTCGATGTGCTCGCTCACAGCAACTTGCCCTGGAAAGACTTCCAGCAGGCATTGTGAAAGTGACGTCGAGTCGAGACGTCGCGATGCGCATCCCAGGCAACAGTGTGTGCGGTGCCCTTTGTGATGTTTAGGTTGCAGTGCGGGCAGACCCAGACTTTGTCGTCGTCAGCGCGTGAACCGGTGGTGGTTTGCACAACGTACTCGACGCCATTCTTAAATTCAGTTCTCTTGATTCCCGCGCGAATTGCGTCGAGGTTCAACTCTGGAACCTCGTCATCCTTTTTGCGCTTTGGCCGGTTGCTGCGTGGCATCAGTACCAGTTGAACTTGTTCGAGTGGGCCAGAGCTCCACAAGGTGCGCCATAGCGACCCTTGATGTACTTCAGACCCCAGTTGATTTGCGTTTGCGGGTTGGTCATCCAGTCGGCACCCTCAGATGCCATCTTTGAGCCAGGCAACGATTGTGGAATTCCGTATGCTCCAGAAGACTTGTTTTTGGCGTTGACTCGCCAGTTTGACTCGCGCTCCCACAGAATCACCAGGCACGAGTACTGATCTGACTCCCAGCCCATATCTAGGATGGTCTTCAGCGCATATTCTTTTGAGGTGCCCGGGCTAGGCAAATCGGCGTTTTCAACAAACAGCGGCTGAACATCGCCCTTGGTGACGATGTTGAAACCACCTCTGGCAAAACTAATTGTTTGGGTGCTGGCCAGGCCGTAACTCTGGTCTGGATCTTTCGAACTTGGGTCATAAATCGACATGGTGGCTGCGCTAGCCAGGGTTCCCGAATAAGGGTCGACCACCGAAACCAGCGAGAGCGCTGAGACGGCCAAGAAGCCCCAACCGGCCCGAACCACACGAGCGCCAAGATGCGGCATGAGTCTGTTGTGTTTATCTGCCACGAAAGTGTGCATCTTCGGAAAGGTGCGGGCAACTAGCGACGGTCGTTCAGCCGCGTGTCTACCCATGATTACCTCGAAAAAGACTAAAAACCAAGTCTAACCCTCTGTATATTTGCCCGCCAGAGCGGGTTTTCTACTTGGTTGGCAGTTTGGCCTTCGGGCAGGCTCTTAGCACTTTGGTCATGGCTGTCTTTTCTGCGGTGGTAACCCAAAGTCGATACTTGAGCTTCACAGCAACCTGCCTCGAGATAAAGGCACAGTGATAGGCGCGGTTGGGCGGCAGCCACTGGCTCGCATCGAGATCGCTCTTCGAGCCGTTGGTTGGCCCATCGACAGCCAAGAGGTTCAGCGGGTCGTTTGCGATGTTGTAGCGCGTTTTTGCAGAAGCAGAGGCAGCGCCGGTCTTCCAGGCATTCGAAAGTGAAACAACGTGGTCAATCTGAACGGCAAGCGAAGTTCTTACTCCCCTGACAAAGTTGATGACCCTGCCCGTGTATGGGTCTCTCAGTGTGCCGGTGGCCACCAGACAGTTCGCGTCGCTGCGCCAGGTCACATTGGTGAGATCGCGACGAAGAATGAAGTTGCGCACATCGCAACTGCCGATGTTTCCCCAGCCGTCGCTAAAGTAGTCGCGGTCGTAACCAGCCTGACTGCCGAGCGGCCGAACCTTCAGCTTTGCAAGGGCACTTATTGAAGTTGATGTGTATACCGGTTTTGCTTCTGCGCTGACAGGAGCGAGCAGGCTAACACCGACAACTAAAGCACTAGCTGTTGCGCTCGATATGAAGAATCTGAATAACACGGTCAATGAATGCATCGACTTGATTTTCGGCATAGCCACCCCTCTGTGCAGAAAAAACAATACGGCGAACTTCTGACATGATCAGAGGCTCAGAGTTGACCAGATGCTCGAGAACCAGATTGCAGAGTGCATCGACCTGCTTGCGGCTGTAGCCCCTTGCTGGCCAGCTAACCCGCTCAAACCGTTTGCCCTTCGGCCTCTCGGTTCTGGCTCGAACAATGTCTGAGATGCGAGCCAATTGGTCGGCAATTGCGGTCTCGCCACGGGTTTCACGCTTGCGCTTCAACTCGCGATCTGCCAGCGCGTCTTCGATTCGATCTAGCGCCGCATCAACCGCAGAAACCTCATAACCCCGACGAACCAGATCAAACTCGGTCTCGCGCACGCGCTCTGAGGCGAGAAGGTGCCCCTCAGGGTGTTCATACTGCTGACGCGCCATCTCAACGAAGGCGTCGACCTGATCGACGCTGTATCCGTGTTTGCGGCCGCTGGCTC
>JBFYOO010000140.1:0-5245 GCA_041303785.1 Micrococcales bacterium | reverse complement strand
CGGCTGGCCGAGAGAATGCCAAGAATCCTGCGTGGCTAAACAAGCTGAGCAACTACAACAACCGCGGCGACGTGCGCGACTGGAACGACAAGTTCTGGGCGCAGAACGGTGACTTCTTTGGTCTTGATGACATCAAGACAACAAATCTTGAAGTTATAAATGGTTTCGCTGAGGTTTACTCATACTGGGTAAACGAATATGGTGTGGATGGTTTCAGAGTTGACACCGCAAAGCACGTCGACGACGCGTTCTTAGGCAAGTGGTGGCCAAAGGTTTTGGCTGCAACCAAAGTCAAAAAGCCAAACCTATTTGCGTTTAGCGAAGTCTTTGACAGCAGCCAGGACGTGCTTTCGTC
The DNA here is from genome assembly GCA_041303785.1 of Micrococcales bacterium. Lineage (GTDB taxonomy): Bacteria > Actinomycetota > Actinomycetes > Actinomycetales > Microbacteriaceae > Rhodoluna. Next base: position 4,890 of record JBFYOO010000140.1, on the reverse strand, counting down.
ATTCGTTCGCAAGCGCGGATTGCCTTCTCTTCTCGACTTTGGTTTTCAGGCAGATGCGATTCAGTATGCCGGTGGTGATGGCGACGCCGGAAACCTTAGCTACGTCTTGCGCCAAGATGACAAGTTCACGACTGCATCAAGAAACGCCTACAACCTAGTGACTTTCTTGGGCAACCACGACATGGGTCGCGTAGCTCACCTTTTGCTCAAGAACGGCGCCAATGCTGACACGTTGCTTGCTAGCACCCTGTTTGCCCACGATCTAATGTTCTTGACCCGTGGAACTCCAACCGTTTACTACGGTGACGAGGTTGGCATGATCGGTTTCGGTGGCGACAAGGCTGCCCGTCAAAACATGTTCAGCACCCAGAACGTAGAGTGGCAGCGTGAGGCTCGTGTAACAGGAGGCCCAATCGGCACCAAGTCAGCGCTCACCGACACCACAAACCCGATTCTGCTGCGCATCCAGGAGCTGAACGCTCTTCGCGTCAAGTATCCCGCAATTGCAACCGGCGCTCAGATAGTTCGCGGTGCAGATGGCCCGATCATGGTTTCAAGTCGAATTGATGCCGCTGATAAGCGTGAGTACCTAGTTGGTTTCAACAACGCCACCACGGCCAGAACTCTCACTGTTAAGACCAGTTCACCGTCTACCCAGTTCACTTCTATCTGGGGTGGCGCAGAGTCAATTACAAGCGACGCAACGGGCAAAGTTACTGTAACAGTTGGGCCTCGCGGTTCGGTTGTTCTGCGCGCAGACAGCCAGTTGCCTACGATCGGCAAAGCAGTCAAGCCCACGCTTCGTGTTGCTATCGACCGAGACGAGAAACTCATGAACCTAAAGGCAACGTTAGCAACAGCAGATCCGGCCACCGTTTCGTTTGCGGTGAAGGTTGGCACTGCCAAAACCTGGACATACATCGGCAGCGATGATGCAGCCTCGTTTGCTCTCTTCTATGAGTATGGCAAGTTGAAGAAGGGCACCTCGATTCAGTTCGTTGCAATCAGTAAAACCACCTCTGGATTGATCGCAACCTCTGACGTGAGGGTTGTAAAGGTTCCATAAGACAAAAGCTAACGGGCTGCTGACCTCACACATACTTCGTGTGTTGTTGGCAGCCCGATTAGTTTTATTGGCAGCTCAAAATTTTTGCACTTAGAAGTCTCGGCCGTTTGACCAGGCAGAAAAGAGCCGGCCGCGTATATGGCTAGCACTTCTTGATCTACAAACGCTTGAAGGCGCTGTCTTTGAAGAGTTATTCCAGCCAGATTGGTTGCAGAGGCTGCTAGAACGAGCACGACTGCCAAAAAGACAATGAAGAGCGGAAGCATCGAACCGTCTTGCCTAGCAAACACCTTGAACACTTTCTGTCACCCCGCCAACCATCGCGACAACCAGGTAACCGTGATTGCCAGAACAGCGGTCTTTAAGCAACAGAGACCACTCAATTGGTTCGAGCTGAAAAACAGCGGCTGCCGAGTTGGCCGAGTTTTGAGCCACGTTCGCATCTTGGCTGATTTGCCAGGCACGCAAAGACTCGTTCGCGATAGACAGTGCAGCACCTCTTGCTCGCACGTCGCGCTCAAAGTTTGCAGAAAGAAGGATGATGAGCGCTAAACCAAACGTAAAAAAGAGCACGAACTCAAGCAATGCGTTGCCCCTATCGCTTTGAGCTCTCGAGAGCTGTTGACGCACGAATGCTCACCGCCTCAGGCTGATAAACCAGCAGGCTCAGCGGCTGATACGAGAAGTGAGCTACGGCGATAGGGCTGTCTCCTGGCACGATTTCAACGAGACAAGACGCCTGCAAGGCAAGCGAACCCGAGATGCAAAGTCGTCTGGCGAATGTCTGTGCCTCTTCTTTTGAGACATCAGCCAGCGAGGCAAATCTTGCTGCCGAAATCGCACCTGCTCGCAGCAGCGTGTCGCCGTATGAGTTGATCGCGTAGTTCGTTGCCGAGATTGTCATGACGCAAAGCGGCAGAGCAAGAAGGGCAAATTCGGCAACAGCCGACCCTAGATCAGAGCCTGCTTGGGCTTTGGCCCTCGCGATGAGACCTGAGCAACTAGAACGAGGCAACTTTGGCAAGGGCCTGCTCGAAAACGCCGCGCAGGGCTGGGGCCGCAACAGACCACATGAGAACAACTAAGCCCGCAGTCATGAGAGTTATCAGAACCCAACCCGGCACGTCTCCTCGTTCGTCGGTTAACTTTCTGTTCATTTTCTTCCTTTCAGTTGAAGCCGATATTCAAGACCAGCAAGCTCGGGTAGAGAGCAAATAAGACTGTGGTCGGTAACACCAAAGCCACCAGAGGAATCAGCATCTTGGTCTCATTAGCGCCCGCACGCTTGAGAAGTTCGAAGCCTCTGCGTTCTCTAAGGCTTGCACTAAGCGCTTCAAATGACTCGGCCAGAGGGGTTCCGCGTGCAATTGAAAGTGAAATCTTGTTCACGAACTCTTTCATAGCGGCCGTCGGCTTTCTTTCGCACAGAGCGGCAAGCTCGCTACTAAGGCTTTGACCAAGCGAAACGTTTCTGAGAAACACTTGGAGTTCACTGGCAACAATCGAATTCGATCTTGAGGCAACTCTTTCAATTGCCGCGTGTAACGATTGGCCAGTAAGCAGCGCACCGCAGGCTAAGTCGATCAGGTCAGGCAACTCGGCGTCAATCTGCCTGCGCATGCGCTTTGACAATTTCGAAACTCTTCTCTGTTTCGCGACGCGCGTCAGGTCTAAACCACTACCCGGAATCATCTGTTCCAAGCGCGAACTGAGGGTCACCTTTCCGCTAAAAGCCACCAAGAGCGCAGCGGCTGTTGCAATCGAAATTGCTGAGACAAGAAGCGCCAGCAGAATCAAGCCAAGACTCGAATCTGCTCATCTGTTTTGCCGATTTTGGCGATTAGGTAAACAGCCACGACTGAGGCTGCCAGGCCGGCAAGCAATAACATCGAGCCCTGCAGCGATGAGTAAGCGACAGCATTTTCAGGTCGCACAGAGAGAAGAACCACGATCAACCAAGGCGCTGCCACCGCAATTTTTGCCGTGCCGAGAACCCATCCCTGTTTGGCTTGAATCTGCCGTGAGACGCTGCTGCTAGCCCTGATTGCTCGGCTTTGATGCCGAAGCGCAGAGAGGTAGCCCGCTCCGCCGGAGTCGTTCACCAACCTCAGGGTTTCAATCGTTGAATCACAAATGCTCAGACCAAATCTCTGCTTGAGCTGGGTCAAAGCTGCATCTAGGCCTGCGCCTAGGTCGCACAACTGACAAGCAAATGCGAAGTCTCTCGATACCAGCAGTTGCGTTGACTCGGCCAAGTCACGAATCGAATCGAGAAGTGACATGCCGCTCTGCGCCGCCGACTCGAGTGACTCGAGCACCGATGGCCATTCGTCTGAAACCTGGCGTGCTCTTGCCCTTGCCTTGATGCTCAACGTTTCAATTGCAAGAGCCAACAGAGCAACGCAAAACGAGAGACTCAAAATCCAAACTTGAAAAACGTCTTGCACAAAAGCAAACACCAGTGCAAGCAGCACAGCGCTTGCCACTTGGATGCGCATTGGGTTGGCGACTCCAGCCTGCTCAAACCTAAGTCGAAGCCAGTTAGTCACTTTTGCCAATTTCAATCAAATCAACTGCTACTTCATTGAGGCTAGCGTTCCAACTAACGGTTGCAATTTGACTGACCCGTCTTTGGCCGTTTTCAAGCATCTCGCAGTGCACAACAATTTCAATGCAATTTGCGACGGTGGCTTTGACAAATTCAGCAGAAATATTTGCGCCGGCCAGCAGAGGCAGGGTGCAAAGCTTCTGAACTGCTTCGAGTGCCGAGTTTGCGTGAATCGTGCAAAGCCCAGGTAGCCCAGAGTTCATGGCTATAAGCAGATCTAAGCTCTCGGCTTCTCGCACCTCGCCAACCACAAGTAGCTCTGGTCGCATTCTTAAGCTCTCTTTGACCAATCGCCGAAGTGAAACCTCTCCCCTGCCTTCAAGATTTGCCTGACGTGTTTGAAGCGCGACCCAGTCATAGTTGACCGCTCGAATCTCAAAGGTCTCTTCAACGGTCACTAAACGCTTTGCGGGGTTGGTTTCGGCAATCAAGGCGCAGAGCAAAGTCGTTTTGCCTGCCTGCGTTGCGCCTGAAACCAGAATATTTTTTCCGGCTCGAATTTGCCCAGCTAAGAACCTGGCCTGTTGAAGCGTCATCACTTCGCGTTCAACCAAATTGGCGAGTCTCCAGATTTGCGCCGGAAACTTTCTTATGTTGAGAGACCAGTGCTCTCTAGCGATGTCTGGAATTATCACGTGAAGCCTTGAGCCGTCGACCAGAGCCGCATCGACGAATGGCGAAGAACGGTCTAACCTTCTGCCAGAATGCCTGAGCATGCGTTCGACCAAACTGCTTATGTCTTCGGCGCTGAGACTCAAGAAAATTCGCTCGGATAGACCAGCTCTAGACACGAAGAGCTCGTTGGGTCGATTGATCCATATCTCTTCAATTGTTATGTCGTCAAAATAGGGTTGCAGCACCCCGTATCCGAGCGTTTCAGATTTAGCAGCTGAGGCGAGCTCTTGCCTGGCTTCGAGTGCTAACCCTCGCTTTTGGCTCACCACGTCTGCGGCTCGGTCGAGCGCTTCGGCTGCCGAGACTCGGTTGTTAAGTTGCCTAGCTACACGTGAAATTTCACCTTGAATCGCCGTCATTGCTGCCTCCCGCTGGCAAAGGTCGCACGGGTGCGCAGATTCTGCCCGACTTTTCCACAGCCCGATTTATGGTTTAGAATAAAAAGGTTGCGGGCGTGGCGAAATTGGCAGACGCACTGGATTTAGGTTCCAGCGCCGCAAGGCATGGGGGTTCAAGTCCCTTCGCCCGCACGAATGAAAAA
>JBFYOO010000139.1:0-8978 GCA_041303785.1 Micrococcales bacterium | reverse complement strand
GGCGCGAAGCTGATTCACATGGGCGCTAGCCAAGAGGGCTCCTGGGATGGCGAGTCGAAATTCTTCCCCTCGATTTCCGACGCTTTGCAGCACCTGCGTGGTTTGCTTGGGGTTGGAGATGTGGTCTTGGTCAAGTCTTCAAATTCGGCAGGGCTCAGGGCTCTGGGCGATGCTTTAGCGGAGGTAAACCAATGAGAGCTGTGCTACTTGCCGGTGGAATCTCGATGGCGTTTACCCTCTTCGCCACCCCGCTATTCATCTGGTTGTTCAAGAAGCTCAATTGGGGTCAATTCATCAGAGCTGACGGACCAGAGACGCACGTAACCAAGCACGGTACTCCAACCATGGGTGGAGTGGTGATTATCTTCGCCACGCTAATCGGATACTTCTTCGGCAAGTTGGCAAATTTTGAAACACCAACTATTTCGGCACTTCTTGTCTTGCTCATGATGGTCGGCCTCGGTTTGGTTGGGTTTATAGATGACTACATAAAGACCCACAAGCAACGAAGCCTCGGATTAACCGGCTGGCAGAAAATATTCGGTCAAGGAATCGTAGCTGTTGCTTTTGCGATCTTGTCTTTGCAGTTTGCAAATGAGGCTGGGTTAACTCCAGCATCGACAAAGATTTCGATTTTTCGAGACACCAACATAGATTTCATGGCGCTGGGCACCGTAGCCGGGCTTATCCTGTTTGTCATTTGGATTTACTTTCTCGTCGCTGGCACATCAAACGGAGTCAACATTGCCGATGGATTAGATGGTCTGGCCACGGGAGCCATCATCATGGCCATCGGCGCTTATTCGATCATCGGTTTCTGGCAGTTCAATCAGGCGTGCGGCACAGTTGTCGAGAATCTTGCTAGTTGCTATAACGTGCGTGACCCGCTCGACTTGGCTGTCGTTGCTTCTGCGATTGTCGGAGCCTGCGCCGGATTTCTCTGGTGGAACACTGCGCCGGCGCAAATCTTCATGGGTGACACCGGGTCGCTCGGTCTCGGTGGAGCACTAGCTGCTCTTGCGATTCTCTCGAGAACAGAGCTCTTGCTTGTGCTTATCGGTGGAATCTTCGTGATTGTTACCGGCTCGGTAATCATTCAAAGGGTTTTCTTCAAGATAACCAAGTGGAAGACCGGCACCGGGCGACGAGTCTTTTTAATGAGCCCGCTGCATCACCACTTTGAGCAGAAGGGCTGGGCCGAGATCACCATTGTGGTTCGGTTCTGGATTATTTCTGGACTCTGCGTGCTAACCGGCATCGGGCTCTTTTATATCGAGTGGATCTACGGCTAGTAAATGCAGTCGATTGATGATTTAACCAGTTGGCACTCTGCTTGGAAGGGCAAGCGAGCGCTTGTCTACGGGCTAGGTTCCTCAGGCTTCGCTGTGGCCGACACGCTTAATGAACTCGAGTGCGAACTTCTAGTTGTAGCCAATGAGATTGGTTCGCAGCATCAGGATTTGCTTTCTGTGTTGCAGATTCCCTTTGTTGAGGGCTCCGACATTTCTCTTGAGAGCGCTCAGCACTTCAAACCTGATTTTGCTTGTGTATCGCCGGGAATCCCTCCGTCAGATGAATTGGTGCGGTGGATTTCTGAAAATCAAATTCCGATCATTGGCGACATCGAGTTGGCCTGGAGGCTTCGCGACAAGGTGAAGCCCGCTGAATGGCTAGTCATAACCGGCACCAACGGCAAAACCACCACAACCCAGTTAGTCGAGGCGATGCTGCTTGCAGACGGCAAACGTGCGATCTCCTGTGGAAACATCGGCAAGCCAATTCTCGACGCGGTTAGGGATCCCGAAGGATTCGACTATCTGGTGGTCGAACTCTCAAGTTTTCAGCTTCACTACTGCAATTCAATCGAGCCGAAGGTCTCAGCTCTTTTGAACATTGCAGAAGACCACATCGATTGGCACCAAACATTCGAGGCCTATGTTGAGGCCAAGGGGAAAATCTTTAATGGCACATCGGGTGCAATCATTTACAACGCAGAAGACTCGACTACACGACGCCTGGCAGAAGCGGCTGACGTGCGAGACGAAAACGTGCTTGCCGTTGCCTTTACTCGAGGAATGCCTGCAGATTTGCAGGTTGGTTATATCGAGGAGTTTCTTATCGATCGTGCGTTCTACGGTTACCGTGCGGCCGAGCTGCCCGAGCTTGCAAATCTCGATGACATTGCACACGTAGGCGTGGTCACACCGCATCTGCTAGCAAACATAGCTGCCGCAGCCGCAATCGCACGAGCCTGCGACGTCAAAGCGACGTCAATTGCATCGGCTGTTCGCAACTTTCGCCAAGACCGCCACAGAATCGAATTTGTCGCGAATCGAAACGGTGTGCTTTGGTTTGATGATTCAAAAGCCACAAACGCCCACGCTGCTAGCGCTTCGCTCAGCTCATTTGAATCGGTCGTCTGGATTGTTGGGGGATTGCTCAAAGGGGTCGAGATCGGCCCCCTTGTTCAGTTGCATAGCGAGCGATTGAAAGCGGCAGTGGTCATTGGCTTAGACAGAGAGCCGGTGCTTAGCGCTCTTGCCGCTTTTGCACCAGGGGTTAAAGTTTTCGAAGTTTCCGATGAGCAGGACCATCGAGTCATGCAGGTTGCCGTGCGCGAGGCGAACGCATTGGCAGAAGAAGGCGATGTCGTCTTGCTCGCGCCTGCAGCTGCTTCGATGGATCAATTCAAAGATTATGCAGATAGAGGCAATCAATTTTCGAAGGCGGTAGGTGAGCTAAATGGCTAGAGTTCGGTCAGTTCGCAAAGGTGTATCTGGGTCAGAAATCACACAGAAGGTGATTCGCTTTGCAGCAAGCTGGTTCACCACTACTTTCCGTGGACAATCACGCGAGTTCAACAATCTTCTGGGCATAACGTTCTTGCTTGTGGTTTTTGGTTTGGTGATGGTGCTTAGCGCTTCTTATGTGACATCTCTCGGAAACGGCGATGGCCCGCTAACTGTTTTCAGTCGACAGTTGGGCTGGGCCGTGATTGGCTTCGTTGCACTCGGCATAATGTCTCGCCTGCCGATGCCATTCATTGAGAAGGTAGCGCCAATTTTCTTCCTTGTGATGCTCGGCTTGCAAGTTGTTGTGCTTTTGGTTGGAACAGAAGTTTACGGAAACAAGAACTGGATTCGCATCGGTGAGTTGTCTTTTCAGCCGAGTGAGTTTCTCAAGCTTGGATTATTGCTGGTTATTTCAGGCATGCTGGTTAGCCGCCGTGATTACCTCGATAGCTTCAAATACGGTTGGTTTGCCCCGCTTCTCGCCGCCGGTGGTTCAACCGGGTTGGTTTTGCTTGGTTCTGACTTGGGAACTGCTCTTGTAATGTTTGGTTTCTCTCTAGTCATGCTGATTCTGGCTGGAATGCCGAGCAAAATCGCACTCTGGGTTTTTCTCGGCGCAAGTGTCATGGCACTGGCGTTTTCGAGCTTCGGTTCGCGACGTGTTCGCATCGCGGCTTGGCTCAACCCCGATGCTCTCGATGTCACTGGCGCTACCTGGCAGGCCAAGCACGGCATTTGGGCGCTTGCAGCCGGAGGCATCGGCGGAACCGGTCTGGGTGACTCAAAGATGAAGTGGAACTGGATTCCGATGGTCGACAACGACTACATATTCTCGGTGGTCGGCGAAGAGTGGGGGCTTTTAGGCGCGTCGATTTTGATTATCTTGTTCGTACTTTTGGCGATGGCTTTGATTCGCATCTTGAATCGAACCGATCGACTTTTTGAGCGTTATGTTCTGCTGGGCATCGTTTCATGGATAACGATTCAGGCATTTGTTAACATCGGCGTTGTCTTGAACTTCCTTCCGGTGCTCGGTGTCACTCTTCCGCTTATTTCGGCCGGCGGAACCTCACTGCTGATCACTTTGACCACGCTAGGAATAGCGCTCGGCATCGAGCGCAGAAACTCCCAGGCCAAACCAGTTTCGGCTTTGCGCCAGACGAGCAGGGTAAGAGTCACACGCTGATGCGTTATCTACTAACCGGTGGCGGAACAGCGGGTCATGTTAATCCGCTTTTGGCCGTTGCAGATGCAATTCGAGTTGAAGATTCAACCGCCGAAGTTCTTGCCCTTGGCACTGCAGAAGGTCTCGAGTCGCGTTTGGTTGCCGAGCGAGGTTACGAGCTGCTGACAATTGCCAAGTTGCCTTTTCCGCGTCGCCTAAATGCATACGCGCTGGCGTTTCTGCCGAAATTTGCCAAGGCAGTCAAGGTCTGCAGGCGAATCATGCGCGATAGAAAAATCGATGTCGTAGTTGGCTTTGGCGGTTATGCAAGTGCGCCAGCATACCTAGCCGCTGCACTCGAACGGGTTCCATTGGTTATTCACGAGGCAAATGCGCTACCCGGCCTCGCCAATCGATTAGGTGCTGGAATTGCAAAGGTCATTGCGGTTGCGTTTAAGAACACACCGCTCAAAAATGCGGTTCACGTTGGCATGCCGCTTCGAAGCGAGATTGTTGATGCCGCTGCCTCGGGCAATCGAGCTGCCGCTCGAAAGCATTTTGGCCTGGTTGCGGATGCTCCAACTTTGCTGGTCACCGGTGGCTCACTAGGTGCGAGGCACATAAATCAAGTAATCGAATCATCAATGCACGTACTTGAGGCAGCCGGCATTCAGGTGCTGCATATCGTTGGCGGTGACTCTGATTTAGCGCCGCTCAAAGAGAAGGGCTACGTAAGAATCGCATACTGCGATCGCATGGATTTGGCCATTCTTGCGGCTAATTTTGCGGTTTCTCGTGCCGGTGCTTCGACAGTCTCAGAATTCACGGCACTCGGTTTGCCGGCCCTCTACATTCCATATGCTGTTGGCAACGGAGAGCAGGCAAAAAACATCGGCGAGGTCGTGGCCGCCGGTGGAGCTATCACGGTTGCTGACCCAGATTTCAGTCGCGAGTTCGTTACCAACCAGGTAGTGCCAATTATGTCTAGCTCAAAAAACTTAGATGCTATGACTGTTGCGGCCAAAAAGTGCGGAAACCTCGACGGCACCAGCCGGATGCTCGAGTTAATAAAGGGTGTGGTGTCTGCATGAAGCAATGCTCGCGGTCTAACCTTGGAGTGACCTCATGATTAAGCCAGACTTTACGCAAGCAGTGCCAGAAGACTTCGGCACAATTCACTTCGTCGGAATTGGCGGATCTGGAATGAGCGGGATTGCCAAAATTTTTCTTGGCATGGGTCACAAGGTAACGGGCAGCGATCTTCGAGACACAAGCAATGTGGCGGCTCTCAGAGAATTGGGCGCAACTGTTCACATCGGTCACGACGCTAGCCACCTAGGAAACCCAGACACCGTTGTGGTGACATCTGCGCTGTGGCCAACCAATCCGGAATACCTGCTAGCCAAAGAGCGCGCAATCCCAGTGATTCATAGATCGCAAGCGCTGGCATATCTCACTTCAAAGAACCGAGTTATTGCGGTTGCAGGCGCACACGGAAAAACAACCAGCACGGGAATGATCGTCACCGCGATGCTGAAGCTAGGTTCTAGCCCAAGTTTCGTCAACGGAGGAGTAATTGCGCAGCTAGATACTTCGGCCGCAAAGGGTGATTCCGATCTTTTTGTGATCGAAGCTGACGAGTCTGATGGCAGTTTCTTGCACTATAAAACCGCAGCGGCCCTAATCACGAATGTTGATGCGGATCACCTCGATCACTACGGAAGCGAAGACGCGTTCGAGCGTGAGTTTGCAAAGTTTGCGGCGGGGGCCAGCGAGTTTGTTGTAATCAATGCCGATGATCCGGGTGCGACTCGTGTCACGCGCTTACTTCAGCACCCAAGGGTTCTGACTTTTGGTTTCGACTCGAAAGCAGATTTTCGCATCAGCAACGTCGATGCCAGCGGGGCAGAAGTGACCTTCAACGTGTCCTATCTGGGGCAAGATTTGGCTGGTGAGCTAACCCTTGCCGGAGAACATAATGCGGTGAATGCGGTCGGTGCGCTGGCAGTTTTGGTTGGGCTTGGATTCGAAGCAAAACAGGCCCTGACAGCAATCGGTTCGTTCAGGGGTACCGAACGCAGGTTCGAACTGCACGGCGAAAAAAGGGGAGTGCGGGTCTACGACGACTTCGCTCATCACCCAACCGAGGTTGCCGCTGCACTTACCGCTGCCAGAGCCGTTGTTGGGTCGGGTCGGTTGGTCACAGTTTTTCAGCCGCACCTCTACAGCCGCACTCGTCTGATGCATGCCGAATTTGCCGAAGCGCTTGCCTTGAGCGATCAGGTGGTCGTTCTCGACATTTATGCTGCTCGAGAAGATCCTGAACCTGGTGTAACCGGGCAGCTGGTTTCTGATTCGTTCAAGAATCAGGAGCAGGTTCACTACGTCGAAAACTGGGACGATGCTCCCGCGGTTGCCGCGAGCCTGGCGTCAGCCGGTGACTTCATCATCACCATGGGTTGCGGTGACGTTTATCGCATGGTGCCGCAACTTCTTGAAGCGCTTGAGACGTAAAAGTGAAACGACCAGGTCGCCCATCCGTTCCAGCCGAGAAGAAGAGTCAGCGTTCAGCCAGGGTCGGACGCATCCGAGTTTCTAAAGAAGTCGAAGCAAAGCCCGCTCGCAGACTTCATCAGCAAACTGTCGTTCGATTTAAAGCCAAACCGAAACAACTTCGAACTGTGATGCTTACTCTGCTCGCGTCGCTTGTCGCACTGATTCTGCTGGTGCTAGCAACGATTTTCACGCCAATCCTTTCGGTTGAAAAAATTCGGGTCACCGGTGTTTCGAAGGGGTCGCAGAAGGCCATAGAGCAGGCGGTGAAGTCACAAGTTGGCGTACCCCTGCCACTGGTATCTAACGATGCGGTTGCTAATTCGCTCAGCAAGTTTTCGCTGATTGAGAGTTTTTCGATTGTTCGTGAATTGCCTCACACATTGCACATCGCAATTTCAGAGCGCCAACCGATCGCAGTTGTCGACATCAAGGGTGTGGGCTACCTCTATGACCCGGCCGGAGTTCGGCTCGGTGAAGCCAGCTACAAAGACCAGTTCCCGAGGGTTTATTCGGGCGGTGAGCCTAAGGACAGTGACAGCTTCGCGCTTGCTATTGATGTTCTGCTTGCATTACCTGCAAGCTTGCTTCCGAGAGTTTCGCAGATCGACGCCAAGTCTAAAGACGACGTCACAATGCAACTTCGAGGAAACGCTGGTCAACGAATTGTCTGGGGCGACGCCAGTCAGAGTGCTCTGAAATCAAAGGTGCTCGCAGCGCTAATCGAAAATCAAAAGCCAAGCGATCGAGTCACATTTGACGTATCTTCACCAACCGCGCCAGTCGTTCGCTACCGCTAAGACACGCCCGCAAATATGCGCTGTTCGGCACCTTTAAGGCCGTAGTTTCTAGGCGCAATTGAAAGTAGTTTGTGTACTTTAACCCTCATGTAGAGGTTTAGGGTCAGCTATCGGTTGTCGTTTGCTTAGTCGGAGGAATCTCGTGGGTTTGAATCAGAATTACCTAGCGGTAATCAAAGTTGTCGGCGTCGGCGGCGCGGGTGGCAATGCCGTCAATCGCATGATCGAAAAAGGTCAGCGTGGTGTTGAGTTCGTTGCAATCAACACCGACGCACAAGACCTCATCATGTGTGAAGCCGATGTGAAGCTCGACATAGGTAGAGAGCTCACCGGTGGCCTCGGCGCAGGAGCTGACCCGATGGTTGGCAAACGTGCTGCTGAAGATCACGAAGAAGAGATTGAACTCGCACTGCGCGGCTCTGACATGGTTTTTGTCACCGCGGGTGCCGGTGGTGGAACCGGCACTGGTGCCGCACCAGTTGTGGCCAAAATCGCAAAGCGTCTAGGCGCTCTAACAGTTGGTGTCGTCACCCGCCCCTTTGCGGTTGAAGGAAGACGTCGCGCAGAAAACGCCAACGCAGGCATCGAAGCTCTTCGCGCTGAAGTAGACACTCTTATTGTTGTTCCGAACGAAAGGCTTCTTGATCACACCAACCAGTCGTTGAGTTTGGTTGAAGCCTTCAATATTGCAGACGATGTTTTGCGCGCTGGTGTTCAGGGCATAACCGATTTGATTGTCACCCCAGGCCTCATCAACGTTGACTTCGCCGATGTGCGCTCAGTCATGCAGGGTGCTGGATCTGCGCTTATGGGTATTGGCACAGCTAAGGGCGAAGACCGTGCAATTCGCGCGGCGGAAGCCGCAATCTCGAGCCCACTTCTCGAAACCACAATCGATGGCGCACATGGCGTTCTCATGTTGGTTCAGGGCGCACAAGACATGCGTTTGCACGAGGTCAACGAGGCCGTTCGAATGGTCAACGAAGCGGTTAGCCCTGAGGCAAACATTATCTTCGGTGCAACAATCGACGACACTCTCGGCGATGAAATCAGAATCACAGTTGTTGCCGCCGGGTTTGATCCAGCAACGCAACGCACCAAGCCTTATGAAAGAAGAGAAGAGTCGGCCAGATCATTCGATTTGCCAACCTCAACCGCAGCAACTGCCACAGCTGCGGCCGTTGCCGCGACCGCTGCAACTTTTGGTTTCGACAACGCAACTGAGTCGTCTTGGTCAATTGATGAAGTGTCTGACGCAACGGGTGTAATCGAAACTGTTGATCCGGTTGATTTCAACCAGGGCGATTCGCGCGAATCTGGCAATTTGGCGCAACCAGCCGACTCAGGTTTCGGCGATGACCTAGACATCCCAGACTTTCTAAAGTAAAAGTCAATGTCTGAGTTGGCAGAGCGCTATAGCGCTACCGCGACTGCCATCGCCGAGCGGGCAAAGCAGGCTTCGAGAGATGCCGCCGAAATCACGCTAGTTGTCGTTAGCAAGAATCACGGCCCCGAGCTGGTCAGAGAGCTTCACTCGCTGGGCCAGCGTGACTTCGGTGAGAATCGAGACCAAGAGGCAAAGCCAAAAGCTTACGAGACTCAAGACTTGCCGGGCATCAACTGGCACTTCGTCGGCCAGCTGCAGTCGAACAAGGTTCGCTCGGCCCT
>JBFYOO010000138.1:0-3088 GCA_041303785.1 Micrococcales bacterium | reverse complement strand
AAAAGGGCTTCATGCCCAACCGCCACAAGGCAGCTTTCGAATACCTGGCCAGCGAGATGTTTCCGGTGACAGTTCACGCCGGTGAAGCCGACGGCGTAGAGAGCATCAAGGATGCCATCGTTAGTGGCCGCGCACTTCGCCTCGGTCACGGTGCTCGTCTAATCGAAGACGTGATGTTTAGCCGCAGCCAGGGCGAAGCAGATTTTGTGGTTCTTGGGCCGGTTGCCGAGTGGGTTCACGATCGCGGCATCGCACTCGAGCTAAGCGTGACTTCAAACATGCAGACCGGCGTGCTCGATGACATCTATCAGTTGACTGAAGAAGACGATCACGAGCTAAGCGTTGCAGATCACCCGTTTGCGGTTTTGTACGACCTTGGTTTCGCAGTCACAGTGAACACCGATAACCGACTCATGTCGAACACGACAATTTCAAAAGAGCTGCAGTTGCTGGTTGAAACTTTCGGTTACGACATCGACGACCTCGAGCAATTTCAGCTCAATGCTGCCGATGCAACTTTTCAGTCTGTAGACGCTCGCGAAGAACTTATCGAAACAATCGCAGAGGGTTTCGAAGCGCAGCGCGCAAATCTCGGTCGCGACCGCCGCTAGGCGCTTAGCAGTTCGCGGGCAGCGCTCTCGAGGTTTTCTAGTGCGCTCTGAGCGGCTGCGAAACTTTCACCCGTCGTCTGCAGGTAGCACTTCAATTTAGGTTCGGTTCCGCTCGGGCGAATAATCACGCGCGAGCCGTCTGCCAAATCGAAACGCAAACCCTCGGTGGCTTGCAACTTGGCGCTGCCGAGAGCGAGATCGGTGAAGCGTGCGCTCTGACCCATGATGTCTGCAGGCGGGTTGTTGCGAATGCGCGCAACCGTGCTGCTGATAATGCTGAGGTCGGCAACTCGAATGGAAACCTGACCAGTGGCAAAGTGGCCATACTTGCGGCCAATCTCGTCGATTCGATCTGCGATGGTTTGGTCGCTAGCCGCCAGGCGGTTGGCTAGGTCGGCCACCACAAGTGCTGCCGAAATGCCGTCTTTGTCTGGGGTGTGGGCCGGGTCAACGCAGTAGCCGAGCGCTTCTTCGAAGCCAAACAGCAGTTCGGGCACCTTGCTGATCCACTTGAAGCCGGTTAGGGTCTCGGCAAAAGCTAGGCCGTTTTTCATGGCGACCTGCTCGAGGGCAGAGCAAGAAACTATCGAACAGGCAAGCGCGCCTTTGGCTCCCGGTCTGCTTGCCAGCTCGTCGGCGAGCAGCAGGCCAACCTGGTCGCCCGTGAGTCTGCGCCAGCTCTTGCTGCCATCGGGTTGAACTTGCGGAATTGCAACAGCTAGTCGGTCGGCATCTGGGTCGTTCACCAAAATCAAATCGGCGTCATGCTCAAAAGCTGTGGCGTAAGACTCATCCATGGCACCTGGCTCTTCAGGGTTTGGAAACGCAACCGTCGGAAAGTTTCCGTCTGGTTTGATTTGAGACTCAACCACGATTGGTCTCGCAATCGACGAGGCTGCAAACAGTTTCTCGAGTGTTGGCCAGCCAACACCGTGCATTGCGCTGTAAACGATCTTCAGTTGGCTATCGCTTGAGTCGTTGACCAAGCGACTTGTCAGTCGAACGTAGTCGTCGATTGTGCTCTCGCCGAGAAGTTCAAATTTGTCTGACTTAGCAATCTGAGCAAAAGTTTTCGATGAGGCAACAGCTTCGATCTCAGCAGAAATTTCTGCATCGGCTGGCGACACGATTTGCCCACCACCGTTTGCGCCGCCGAGGTAAACCTTGTAACCGTTATCTCGGGGCGGGTTGTGCGAAGCGGTGACCATAACTCCAGCCGAAAAATCTCGCTGCTTCACGGCAAAGGCGAGCACCGGGGTCGGCACGCTCTGGTCGAAGAGAAATGTCTCGATGCCGGCGGCAGCCATTACTTCTGCGCTGTCGCGGGCAAAGATGTCACTGTTGATGCGGCCGTCGTAACCGATAACGGCCGAAGGTCGATCGAAGTTTTTCTTCAGGTATGCGGCTAGGCCAGCCGCCGCCTGGGCAACCAGCACCCGGTTCATGCGGTTCGGGCCAGCTCCCAACTCTCCGCGAAGGCCCGCGGTGCCAAAGCCTAAGCGCTTGCCGCAGCGCTCTAGCAGCGCTGACTCGTCCCGAGCCGCGATCAGGTCAAGCAGTTCGCTGCGGGTCTGGGCATCGGGGTCTTGTTCGGCCCAAGCCGTTGCCGCTTGCAGAAGTTCGTCGAGTTTCATTGGCAAAGGGTTAGAGCTTCACTACGATTTCGGCGAGCAGTGCGCTGATTCGCTCTTCTGCCGCCTTGCCTGCTGCCAAAACTTCTGCGTGCGAAAGCGGGTGCTTCTGAATTCCGGCGGCGAGGTTTGTCATGAGTGAAACACCAAGAATCTCCATGCCGGCCTCGCGTGCCGCGATTGCCTCGAGAGCCGTCGACATGCCTACCAGGTGACCACCGATGTGCTTCACCATTTGAACTTCTGCCGGTGTCTCATAGTGCGGGCCGCGAAACTGCGCATAAACGCCCTCGTCGAGATTCGGGTCTATGGTTCTCGCGATGTCGCGAAGTCTCTTCGAATAGAGATCGGTTAGGTCAACAAAGTTTGCGCCTTCAAGCGGGCTATCGGCAGTGAGGTTGATGTGGTCGCTGATCAGAACCGGGGTTCCCTCTGGCCATGCTTCGTTCAGGCCACCGCATCCGTTGGTTAGCACCATGATTTTTGCGCCGGCAGCGGCGGCAGTGCGAACACCGTGCACAACTCTGCGAACGCCGTGACCCTCGTAGTAGTGAGTGCGGGCACCGAGCACAAGAGCGTGCTTGCCGTTTGGCAACTTGATCGAACGAATTGTCGGCAGGTGACCGGCAACCGCTGGAGCCGAGAATCCGGGAACCTCTGTGGCCTTGATTGTTGCAACCGTTTCACCAATTAGGTCGGCCGCTTTAGCCCAACCGCTGCCTAGAGTCAGAGCGATGTCGTGTCGCTTGACTCCGGTTTTCTCTGCAATCACGCTCGCGGCTGAGTTTGCAATTTCGAATGGGTTCGCCTCTGAATCTTCGAATGGGTTCATGCCCTAAAGCCTAA
>JBFYOO010000137.1:0-8301 GCA_041303785.1 Micrococcales bacterium | reverse complement strand
AGCACTTCGAAAAGTGCATTCATGATTCCTTTAATTCTCGGATGATCCGGGGCAACGCCGTAACGCACCAAACCGTAAGGCGCTGGCAACAAATCAAAAAGATCAATCGACACATCGAAGTCGCGCAATTCAGATTTGATTAGCAAGTCGGCGGCGTAGATTCCAGCCGGTCCGGCTCCGACAATTGCGAGTCTAAGTTTTGACATCTTTTCCTTGTGCTTGTTTCTAGTTGTCGCGATCAACAACCGCGTTTGCAAAGTGGGCTAGGGCACGCTTGGTCTGCCCGTCTGGCAAAACATCGAGAGCAGCGATGGCCTCTTTGGCCCAGCGCTTCGCCTCTTCAAATGCCTCTTCGGCAACGGGGTGCTCACGAAGCTTCGCAACCACCTCGGCCAACCGCTCATCAGAAGAGAGGTCTGAATCGATCTCTTCAACCAGTGCCGCCGCTTCGGCATCGGTCTTGGCTAGCTTGCGCAGCAACAAAACCGGAAGGGTTGGCACCCCGGCTCGCAGGTCAGTTCCAGGGGTCTTGCCAGATGGGCCAGCAGCCGAAATGTCGATTACGTCGTCAACGAGCTGAAAGGCCACACCGACCTTCTCGCCGAACTCTCCCAACGGCTCCATGTATTCAGCCGGTGCGTTGCTAATCATGACTCCGAGTCTTGCGCTAGCTGCAATCAACGAACCAGTCTTATCGGCCAGCACCTGAATGTAATGGTCAATCTGGTCTTCGTCTGCTTCAACGCCAACGGTTTCATTTAGCTGGCCAATGCATAGACGCTCGAAAGTGTGCGCCTGCATCGTGATTGCCTCGATGCCAAGTCGCGTTGACAAAATCGAAGCGCGCGCAAGCAAAAGGTCGCCAACCAAAATTGCGATTGAATTCGAGAAAACATTTTGCGCAGTTGCAACTCCGCGTCGAGTAGGAGCATCATCCATGACGTCATCGTGATACAAAGTCGCTAAGTGCGTGAGCTCAACAATCGCGGCAGCATCAATCACGCGCTTGCTTGCTCCGTCGCCAAGAAGTGCGGCAAGCAAAACCAGAACCGGGCGAACCCTCTTGCCGCCAGCCTCAACGAGGTGACGTGCAGCATTCTGCAAAATTGGGTTCGTGTGTTTGGTTGCCTCGAGTAGCTCGGCCTCTACTAACTCAAGATCTTTTTCGATTTGAGCTAATAGTTCGCGATCTGCGAATCTCTTGAATTGAGAAGGAAGTTTTGCGCTCACTTCTTCTCTTTCTTGCTTGATTTCTTTTTTGGTTTTCGAGCCACGTGAATTGCCACAACTCCGAAGACCAAGTTCTTGTAAACAACTTTTTCGAATCCGGCAGCCGCAATCTTCTTGGCAAGCTTCTTTTGCGCAGGCCAGGCAAGAATCGACTCGGCTAGATAGCCATAGGCTTCGGGCTTCTGACCCGCCATGCGCGAAAACACCGGCAGTAAACGCTTTAGGTAGAACTCGTAAAGAGGTCGCAAAAAGCGACTCTGCACGCGTGAGAACTCACAAATCACAACGCGACCGCCAGGCTTGGTAACCCTGAACATTTCACGCAGAGCCTTCTCGACGTCAACAACGTTTCTGAGCCCAAATGAGATTGTTGTCGCATCGAATTCATTGGCCGCGAAGGGCAAATTTGTGGCATCAGCAAAAACAAATTCGAGTTCTGGATGGCGTTTTCTGCCCTCGGCAAGCATGCCTTGTGAGAAGTCTGAAGCAACCACTCGCACGCCCTCGAGATTGAAGGCGATTGAAGAAGAACCAGTGCCGGCAGCTAAATCGAGAACGCTTTGCCCCGGCTTCGGTGCCACCGCATCACGAACCTTGATTCGCCAGCGGTGGGTCTGACCAAATGACAAAAGGTCATTTGCGCGGTCATATTTTGAGGCCACAGAATCGAACATGGCAGCAACCTCAGAGGGTTTTTTGGCCAAATCTGCTTTACTCACCGGCTAAGTCTACCTGCGTGATTCTGGCCCTCGGCAGGACACCTATTTGTAAATCGGGTCTGAATCGGGGGTGTTCTTGTTTCTTATAGAACGTCTAATCGCAAAAGCACCAAGCGCAACTGAACCCGCGGCCATAGTTGTCATCGCGACGGTTGCAACTTGAAAAAAGGTGTCCGCTGGTGTCTTGCCAGCGGTTCCAATTGTTTTTGGATCGACTGGCATGTTCTCATGCGGGTTTATGTTGGCCGAATCGAGCAGTTTTCCTTCAACTATCCCAACTGGTAGCAGTTGATTCGGGTTGGCTGCCGGATTGGTCACAACCAGAGGTGGTAGAAAGACCTGCTCGACTTCGCCATACTGCTCGCGAATGCGGTTCTGATAGACCTCGTTCTCGTCTTCGTCGTCTTGGTTTGATGGTTCCGGAGTAGCCGGAACCGGCTTCGAGTGAGGATTCACTGTCGCGGCCTGACCCACGGCAGCCGAACCAAGGGCGAAAAAGGCAGCAAGGGCAAGAGCTACAACGGCTGCTGCTCTGCGCGACAAGGTCACTCTGGCTCCTTCGGAATAGTATGGCTGGTGGTGAAAGTTTAACTTTTTATCGATGTTTAATGAACCCTCTTTAAAGTCTTTACAGACATTCCCCAGCCTGAAATTGGTGCCGATTGACCAGATCTGAAGTGCGTTTGAGCCTTCGAACGATTCGGCTGCCAGACGACCCCAGCTTTTCGATTGTCGATCACTTGCCGAAGTCGGCTTCGGCATTTATTAGAAACGGCCACGGGCTCGTGGGTTGGGGCGAAGCAGTTCGCCTGACTGCCAAAGGGCCAAACCGCATGCAAGAGTTGGCGGCTGCCTGGCGTTCGCTGGTTGAGCAAATCGAAGTTCAAGACGAAATGGCTGTGCCCGGCTCTGGGCTTGTTGGCTTCGGTAGCTTCTCTTTCGCAGAAGACAGTGAAGCCGAAAGCGTGTTGATTGTTCCCAAGGTTCTGTTAGGCAGCCGCGATGGCTCACGCTGGCTCACGCAAATTGAAGACGCAGATGTCGAAAATTTCTGGGATGTGCCACAGCGCTATGGGTCGAACCCTGTTGTGACTTTGGGCGAAGGGCTGCAATCGGCACAGGGTTTCATGCAATCGGTGCGAAGTGCGATTGAAAAAATTCAAACTAGCGATTTGAAAAAAGTTGTTCTCGCGAGAGATCTGGTTGCAAGCTTGCCAAACGACTTTGATATTCGCACCGCGTTGCATCGCTTCGCAACAAAGTATCCAACTTGCTGGACCTACTCGGTTGACGGCCTATTCGGCGCATCGCCTGAACTTCTGGTTCGTGTTTCTCACAGACAGGTATCGGCAAGGGTTCTTGCCGGCACTGCTGGCCGCGGAACGGATCCCGGAGTAGATTTTGCAATTTCGAACGCGTTAGCCGCTTCGAGCAAAAACATTTCGGAACATAAATTTG
The DNA here is from genome assembly GCA_041303785.1 of Micrococcales bacterium. GTDB lineage: Bacteria > Actinomycetota > Actinomycetes > Actinomycetales > Microbacteriaceae > Rhodoluna. The sequence goes on along the minus strand of JBFYOO010000137.1, from coordinate 4,894 downwards.
CTGTGCAATCACTTGTTGATGAACTCGAAAAGTTTTGCAGTCAGGTTGATGCAGATAGCGAACCATTCAGTTTGCAGTTGCCAAATCTGTGGCACCTTGCAAGCGATGTGCACGCGGTTCTCAAGGATGACGCCTCGGTGCTCGACTTAGCTGCGGTGCTGCACCCGACCGCGGCAGTTGCCGGAACGCCGACCGTCGATGCGCAGAAACTAATTGCCGAACTCGAGCCATTTGATCGTGGCAGGTATGCCGGGCCGGTTGGTTGGATTGGCGCAGACGGCGATGGTGAGTGGGCGATTGCTCTTCGCGGTGCACTGCTGCAAGACAATCAAATAACTGCATTTGCTGGCTGCGGAATTGTGGCGGAGTCTGATGCTGTTGCAGAGCTAGAAGAAACCGATTTGAAGTTCAAACCAATTCGCGAAGCCCTCGGCTAACCAACTGCTAGCCAATCGCTAGTAGAGCAAGACCTCGATCAGAACGCGCCCTCTGGTTTGCAGAGCCGGAGCCAGCTGCTCAAGGCGCTCGACCCTGATGTATTGCCAGCCGTAAGCTTCGGCAAGGTGCCAGAAGTCAACATTCTGGCGGGTTCTGAACAGGCGGTCAAAAGCCTGGTCGTCAATTGTCGATGCAATCTCTAGCGTTTCAAAAATGGTTCCGCCGCCGTCGTTGCCCACGATGATTTGCAGATTTAGGTCGGCGTCTGACTGATCGAAAGCGAGAGAGCCTGCGTCGTGCAGGGCCGTTAGGTCACCCATTAGGGCACGAGTCATGCCAACCGACTCAACTCCGTGGTCTCTGAAGAAATCGTGATTAGCAATCGCAATTCCTGCGGCGGTCGCGATTGTTCCGTCGATGCCGGCTAATCCACGATTCGAGAAGACCGCAATCGGTTTCGCCGGCGCCACCGAGTCAGCTTCGCGAATAAGCCTGCTGGCCCCCAGAACTATGCAGTCATTTTGGTCTGAGGCTAGGTAGAGCTCGCGAACCAAATTTGCGCGATCAAGTTTTTCGCTGAAGTTGAACTCGTGCTCTTGGTCTGCCTGACGCCAGCGTGCCAGCCACTCAAAATCAACTTCGTCGTCGACGGTAATCTCATCGACAAATTGCGCTGCCCGTCTGGCAACATCAAAGAGTCCGTGCGTTTTACTTCGCACAACAACCGTTTCGATTTTCTCATCGAAAAACAAAGCCGTCACCTGGCGACTCAAAGTTGGTTTGCCAAAAACTATTACGCGGCCAATTTGTTTAGTTAGTTCGTGCTGGTTCTGCAAAAGTCTTCGGTAGCCGACAATCGCATTTAAACCAAACCTCGCACCAGAAGATGGTTCGGCGAATAACGGCCAACCAAATGACTCTGCGAGTTCGACCGCCTCTTCACCTGCTCCGGCACCGGCGATGACAACGGTAGGCACCTTTGAATCAAGAACAGCCCACTCAATCTCAGGCTCGACGGTCTCGACCTCTAAAGCTGCAGCGTCGATTGACGCAGCGTCTGGCATAGAACTTGAGAGCGGTTCTCTGAAAGCAATGTTGAACTGCTTTGGTCCACCGGTTTCGTTCATCGCACTAGCAACGGCCATTACCGCTTCATGTGCGCGTTTTGCCTCGTCTGCTTCTGCGGTAGGTGCCGAAACGTCGAAGACCACCGAGACCGCATTGCCGAAGATGTTGAGTTGATCTGTGGTTTGGTTTGCGCCAACTCCACGAAGTTCTTCTGGTCGATCTGCGGTGAGAAGAATCAGCGGAACCCCCGAGTGGTGTGCCTCAAGAACCGCGGGATGAAGGTTTGCCACTGCCGTGCCAGAAGTCGTTATGAGCACTACGGGGGTTTGCGTTGCAAGAGCCGTGCCAAGCGCCGAAAATGCCATCGAACGCTCGTCGATGCGAACGTGAAGTTTTACCTTGCCAGCACTCGCCAACTGTTCGGCCGCAACTGCCAGAGCCTGCGATCTAGAGCCGGGGGCGAGGTAGATGTGGCGCACCTCGAGTGTGCCAACCAAGTTCGCCAGAAAATTGGCCGCAAAAACTTGAGCTGGGGCTTGGGTCACTCTTTGCCTTCGTCGTCTTTGCGCAGACGCTCAGAGAGGTCTCGCAAAAACTGAGGATCGTCGTCTGGGGCTGCCGGTCTGGGCTTCTGGCGTCGACCCGGGCCACCGATTGGGCGCCCAAAGAGAAGGTAGAGAAGGCCGCCGATCGGCGTGATGAAGAGGCAAAGCAAAACCCAGACGTACTTTGGCAACACCCGCACCGAATTGCGGTCGGCACTGGCGGCAAAGACGGTCACGAAGACCGTGAAAACGATCAAAACGATGAGTCCAAAAACTACAGAACGGGCCATGGCTTAACTCTAATCAGCCAAAACTTAGACTGGAACCGTGAAGAACCCTTGGATCAAGTATTTGGTGCTGCGAATCGGCACATTCTCGGCATTTCTAGCCGTGATGCTGCTGCTTCAATTCGACCCGTTTTTTGCCTCGGCCATCGCGGCCGTTTTGGCTCTCGCCATTTCACTAATCTTCTTTGGCAACCAGCGCGATGCCGTATCGGCGGCAATCTACCGCGCTAAAGACAAAAAGAACGACTCTGACGCAGACAGCGAAGACTCGGTCGAAGATGCTAAGAACTAGCCAATCGAAACAGTTGATAAACCGAATGCGAGCAGCAAGGAATATGCCAACGCACCGAAGCTAGTCAACTTCAAAGCAAGAATCAGTTCTTTAGGTGTAGTGGCCGTAGCAACAATCAACGTTGCCGGTGCAACAAACAAGAAACTAACGAACGCAAAAACGGTTGCCGGATAAAGCAATACGAAGCCCGACAATATCAAAAGCGGAATCCAAATCATTGCGAAGTAGATTGCCTTCGCAACTCGCTTGCCAACTTTGACAGCGAGGGTGTTTTTTGAAACATGTCTGTCGAGATCAATGTCACGAATGTTGTTGACCATTAGCACCGCAGATGAGAATAGTCCGATTGAAGTAGCGCCGGCAAAAGTTACAATCATCACGAGAGAGTTCTTTTCAAAATTGTCGATCTGAATGTATGCAGTGCCAACCGTTGCTACCAAACCGAAAAATACAAAGACTGATACTTCGCCGAGAGCCGCGTAGCCATAAGGACTTTTGCCGCCGGTGTAGAACCAGGCCGCGATGATTGCGACTAAGCCAACAGCAACAAGCCACCAAATTTGAGTTAGTAAAACAATTGCCAAACCGGCAACTGCCGCGAGAGCGAAGAAAGCGAAAGCTGCACGCTTAACTGCTTCGGGTTTCACCGATTTACTTCCGGTGAGACGAAGCGGGCCAACGCGCTTTGCATCTGTTCCTCTGATGCCATCGGAGTAGTCGTTGGCGAAGTTGACACCAATCTGCAAGAACAGGGCAACCGCGAGTGCAAGCAGACTGAGCATCAAATCGAACGACTGGATAGAGGCCGCTGCCCCGGCACCAATGGCCACGGGGGCCACAGCCAGAGGTAGAGTTCGCAGTCTCGCGCCTTCGAGCCAGAGAGCAGCCTTGCGCTTTAGTGCCTTTTTGTTATTCGCCAACTGAACCCTTTTCAAATAGTTGCTTGATTGCCTGCAAATCGTGCTTGCCGCTAGTCAATTTTGGCACCCGATCTGCACGAATGATTCTCAGTGGCTTGGCCGCCGGGCCAAGGTCGTCGGCTAGGCGCTGTGCAATTTCATCGGCAACTTCTGGGCTGCCCAGGTAGACAATCGCTACGCGCTGACCCCATTCGGCATCTTCAATTGCTGTAGCTGCCACTTCGACCACGCCACCAACGTCGCGCGCAACCGCTTCGACGCGGTCGAGTGAAACTTTTATCGCGCCAGATATCAGCACTCGATCTGCTCGACCTAGCACTCGAAGTTTGTCTTCAACTATTTCACCCAGGTCGCTCATCACTATCTTTCCAAGCGCAGCAAACTCGTTTGCAAGTGTTGGTGAAGAGAGCTCTATTCGAGAATCAGAATTGATGCTCACAGATACCCCATCGAGTGCTTTGCCGTCGTAGACAACGCCACCGAGTGTTTCGGCCGAGCCGTAGGTTTCAATAACATTCACGCCACGTTCGAACAGATTGTCGAGAAGCTGCGGCGAAGTCGCCTGCCCGCCAACCAGAATTGCATCATAAGAACGCAGCGCCTTCAAAACGCTTTCGTCTTGTTCTGCCGCAATTTCCAAACGACTTAGTTGAGTTGGCACAAGAGCGGTGAACTTTTTTTCGGCTCTCAGCATTGTGGTGTGACGAACAAAAGCCTCTGCCGTAAAAGTCACCGTTGTGTTCATCATTACCGGTTGGGTTTCTGCAACAGCAGAGCGAATCAAAACGTTTAGCCCGGCAACGTAGTTGATTGGCAATGCCAGCAACCACTGGCCCGAGCCCCCGAGTCGCTCTGCGCTCGCGTGCGCACTCGCGATAGCCGCAGCAGCCGATAGTTCGACGCGTTTCGGCGTGCCGGTTGAGCCACTTGTTTCAACGATGAACGCAACCGAGTCGTCGACAGAATGAGGCAGGCCGTGAACCTCTGGCATGAGGCCATTGACCTCTGGCGGCGTAACGAAAAGTGCAAGCTTGCCGGCGAGAGCATCGGAAACGGCTAAAAGTGCGCTAAACGGATCGTTTGCGGCGACGAGCTTGAGCGGCTTGGTCACGTGAAGTCTCTAGTAATGCCAAGGAAAAGCAGACCAGTCGGCGTTGCGCTTTTCTAGAAAAGAGTCACGCCCCTCGGCAGCTTCGGCTGTGCCGTAAGCCAAGCGGGTGGCCTCACCCGCAAAAATCTGTTGCCCAACAAGCCCATCGTCGACGGCGTTGAAGGCGAACTTCAGCATGCGAACCGCCTGAGGCGACTTGCCGAGAATCTCAGCACCCCACTCGACACCGGTTT
>JBFYOO010000136.1:0-2510 GCA_041303785.1 Micrococcales bacterium | reverse complement strand
GACTTTCGCACTTCTTTGCCTTCGACCAAGACGCGCTTGGCTTCAATGAGCGTAGATGCGTGGTTTCGCGAACGAGCTAGCCCTCGCTCGACCAACGCGATGTCGGCGCGCACCTAGTTGCCGTCGGCTGAATTGAGAGTGGTCTCGAGAAGGTCACGCAGTGCGGCAAATGCACTCGGCTGCTCGCTGAGTGGCAACTGCTTGATGCGTTCAATCTCGAGCGTGATCTGTTCTAAAAGTTCTGATGACATGGTTACCTCTTCTATAAGCCTATCTTTTGCCACTGTCACAAAACGATCGGTGGTGAGCGCAGACGAGTGGCTACTGATATAGCGCCACTTCGACGTCGAGTGCATAAATCGGCTGGTCGCTAGACCAGATGGTGGCGCAGGCTGCCTTTAGTGCATCAAGCGACCTGGGGTCGCCGTGGGTGACCAACACTCGGTTGCCGAGCAACTCGACCTCAGCGCTTCGACAAGAGAAGCCGCGCTTGGTCTGCTTTGGGGCAACATAGGCGCTCAGCAGCTCAGACAGATCACCCAAGATAAAGCGCGGTCTGCCCTCTGGCTTAGAGCCGATTAGCTCTTTTCTGGTGCTGACTCCGGTCATCACTAGGGCCGAGTCGAGCCCCGCCCGATTAGCACCGGTGATGTCTGTATCGATCCTGTCGCCCACGAAAAGGGCCGACTTCGATTCGAATTGCCTGAGTGCGGTTAGAAAAATCGCTGGTTCTGGCTTGCCTGCGACCACGGGCAGTTGCCCTACAGCGGTGTGAACCGCCGAAACTAGAGTGCCGTTGCCTGGCGCTAGTCCGCGCTCTTGCGGAAGTGTCCAGTCTGAATTTGTAGCCACCCACTTGGCCCCGCCCTGAATTGCGAAAGCGGCTTCGGCCAGGTGACGCCAGGCGACATCGGGCGCGAATCCTTGTATTACCCCGGCCGGATTCTCATCTGCCGAGTCGACAACCACGAAGCCGGCGGCCGCTACCCGCGACCTTAGACCTTCGCCACCAACGACAAGAATCTTTGAGCCGGGTTCGACCATTGTGGAAAGCAACTCGGTGCCGGTTTGAGCAGAACCAATTATTTGGTCAGCAACGGTGTTCAACCCAAAACCGTTTAGCTGCTGCGAAATGGTTTCTGATGTGCGCGACGAATTGTTGGTGACATAACCTACGGTTACCCCATCGGCCTGAATTGCGTTGAGACTCTCAACCGCATGGGCAATCGCGCGTGAGCCTTCGTAAACGACTCCGTCTAGATCAGCAAGCAGAGTGTCGTATTGGCCCCAGAGCTTATCGCCCACGGTTTCCGCCGAACTTGCCTCGGCCTCCACCTTTGTTCTCACGAGATGAGTTGTTGGTGTTGCCAAACTTGTTGCCACCCTGGTGACCGGCGCCACCAAAGGTGTTGCGAGATTTGCGAACCTCATCGAGAGACGGGCGTGAGCCTGGCTTAGCCGCTGGCTTGTCGCGATCTGCCTTCGGCTTGTCTGAAAGCTTTGGAATCTCGATTTCCTCGATGACTTCGAACTTCTCTTCGTCAGGTTTGTTGTTCATTTCGAATTGCCTCTCTGCTCGCAATGCTAGGTCATCCCACTTTTTCGCTTCGGTGTCGCGCCCGAGCTCTCTCAGGCACTCCGCGTACGCGAAGAACAGCGGAACGCTGTATTCAAAAACGTTGCCCGGATTCAACTCGGGAATCTCAAGTTCGGCGAGTGCCAAATCCGGCTGATTCAAATCTAAACGTGCCCCAGACATAGCAACCGCAAGGTTAACTCGTGCCTCGGCCGAAAGCTTGCTGCGATCTACAGCCCTACCCGCCTCGAGCCCGCGTTCTGGGCGTTCGAGCCCACGTTCGCTGTCGACAATCAGGGCAATCTGCTCGTTCGAACCCGTGATGCGACGGTGGGTCAGCAATTCACGGATAGCTAGCGCGTACTCGCCGATCGCATAGGCAGTTGAGCCAGCGAATTCGTGCACCAGGCCGATGCGACCGGCACGTGACACGGCCGCCATGGCATGCGCGTGGGCCAACTCGGGGTCTTGGTCAATCAAGATGGCAGCCATCGCGAGGTGGCGCGCTACGCGCTCAGCATTCTCTTCGGTAAGAGTCTTAAGCTGCACTCGAACCTGCAGCGGAAGTTCATCCGCAGTTATCTCGTCTGGGATAACGGGTGACTTCGGTTTATCTGGATCAGGCGTAATTGCTACGCGAGTTTGCCAGTCTGGTCGCTGGCTATCCGAGCGTGACGAGCGATTAGACGCCTCGCGCTTCGCGCGGAACGGCTTCTGATCATCGTTCATCTGTTCTCCCGAACCAATTCTCGCAACTAATCACGAGAATCACGTTAAATAAAAATGGCCACCTCAAATGAGGTGGCCATTTTCTAAATTAAGTCCGGCGGTGTCCTACTCTCCCACAAGGTCACCCTTGCAGTACCATCGGCGCAGGAGGTCTTAGCTTCCGGGTTCGGAATGTAACCGGGCGTTTCCCCTCCGCTATGGCCGC
>JBFYOO010000135.1:0-3362 GCA_041303785.1 Micrococcales bacterium | reverse complement strand
CTGCTACTTTCAAAAATCGAGAATTCGAAGAAACCTACTACATGTTCGATCTGGACAAACTCGATGATGAGGGCATCATCTCGCTTTGGCAGGGTGAGGTTATCGAAGATGCGCCGAGGCTTTCGGCTCGCCAGGCATCTGCTCTCGCCGCCGGATTGAGCATCATGTCGACTCTTCCGGAATTCTCAAGCGAACACGAGATTACTGAACTTCTCGAGATTCTTTCCAATGGCACCACCGAGAGTGGTCCGGCTGCTATTCACTACAGACCTGGCCCTATCGACTCAGATGTTGCCGTCATTCGCAAAGCGATGTTAAACAATCACCGCATCGAGTGCGTCTACCGAAACATCCGTGGTGAAACCAGCACGAGACAGATTGATCCGCTGCGCCTGGATACGCGAGGCAACATCTGGTTCTTGCGCGGTTACTGCCTGATTCACAACGAACTTAGAAACTTTAGGCTCGACCACATGGGATCTGCTGTAGAACTCGAGGTTGAAATCTGCGACGAAGCCAGGAAGATTCAAGACATCGACGATGCCGACTATGAGAGCAGCGAGACAGACGTGACTGTGACCGTCGAAGTTGACCCTGAGGCATACTCGATGTTGGGTGACTTCTCGGCTCAGATTATTCGAGAAGACAAAAAGTTGAACGTCATCACTGCCTCAATCAAAATCGGCTATCTGCCTTATCTCGGCAAGGTAATTGCACACTACGGAGGTGCCGCCAGGGTTCTAGAGCCGGCCTCGGCAAGGCAGGTTGTTCGCAACTATGCGCTAACCGCCCTGGGTCTTGAGCCAGAAGGCTTGCCGGTGCAGGAGTAATGGATTCAAGCATGACCGCCATTGTTTGGGCGATTCTGATTCTGGCTTCTCTTGTTTATCTGGGATACGTGTTGTACTCGCTATTCATCAAGTCAAAAGCCGCCTACGAGGCCAGCAAACCCATGATTGCGTCTGCGGCCCAGCTTGTTTCGGCCATAAACGAGAAGCCAAACTATGAGCGGCCGTCTGACAATCTGTTCGATGACGTCAATATTCACCTGGTCGAGCGCGCCAAACTCAAGAAGAAGCGTGAACTGGCCACCGAGCAGAGACAGCGTAGGCTTATAGCGAGAATCAGAGACTTTGATACCCAAGAAAGTGAGCTCAAAAATGGCAGGACTTAGAGGTTGGGAATGGCTAATCATCCTGGCTATCGTTTTGTTGCTTTGGGGAGCACCCAAGCTGCCAGGCCTAGCCAAAAGCATGGGTGAGTCCATTCGCGTATTTCGCAAAGAGATGAAACCTGGCGATGCCAAGAACGCTCAGAAATCAGCAGAAAACGAGCAAGGCGAAAAGCCTTCTGAAAAGTAGTGGCTGCACGAAAAAACCCTGAAGCAAAAATGCCCTTCAGGGGCCACCTGGTAGAACTTCGAAAGCGCCTATCTTGGTCAGCCTTATTCATTTTGGCTGGTGCTGTCGGAGGCTGGTTTCTTTTTGATCCGGTATTCGCAATTCTGCAACAGCCAATTTTAGACCTGGCAAAAGAAGAAAACCTCAACGCCTCGGTAAACTTCGGAACCGTGATTGGTGCTTTAGACCTGAGAATTCAGGTTTCGATTTTCCTGGGCGTATTTGTTTCGAGCCCGGTTTGGCTCTATCAACTCTGGGCTTTCATAACGCCAGCATTGAGGCGACGTGAAAAGAAATTCACGCTCTTTTTTCTTTTCACCGCAGTACCAATGTTCTTAGCGGGTTGCGCGATGGCTTGGGTAGCGTTTCCAACATTTGTTCGCACTCTGCTCGGGTTCACGCCAGAGGGCAGCGCAAACGTTATTAGCGCGAGCGAATACGTGCTGTTCGCTCTGAGAATTCTTCTCGTATTCGGCATCACTTTTGTCATGCCGGTTGTCTTGCTGCTGCTGAATTTCATTGGAGTGTTGAGCGCAAGGAGCATCATTAAGTCTTGGCGCATCGCTGTGCTTGTTATCGCCCTGGTTGCAGCCCTCGCCACTCCAACGGCAGATCCGATGTCGATGCTTCTTGTTATGGTTCCGTTGATTCTCTTGTATCTGGTAGCCGCAGTGATTGCTCTATTGCATGATCGCATTAAGTCGAAACGTGCTACCCAGACCGAATCGGCTGACTAGTGGAAGAACTGAGCCCTGCCGAACGGTTCGCCAAGGCCAAATCGAGCAAACAACCTCGGTCTCTGCAGCAATTTCTAGACACCATCGACTTTGGTCTAGACGACTTTCAAATTGAAGCCTGCTCGGCATTAGCTGCCGGCAGCGGCGTACTAGTGGCTGCACCAACTGGAGCCGGCAAGACCATAGTCGGAGAATTCGCAATTCATTTGGCTATTGAGGCAAATCAGAAGGTTTTCTACACCACACCAATCAAAGCGCTGAGCAACCAGAAGTATCTCGAGCTGGTTGCCAGATATGGTGGCGAACGAGTGGGGTTGCTCACCGGCGATACCAATCAAAACGCCGACGCCCAGATTGTCGTGATGACAACTGAGGTTTTGCGAAACATGATTTACGCAAACAGCAATAACCTCATTGCTCTTGGATTCGTGGTTATGGACGAAGTGCATTACCTCGCCGACAGATTCAGGGGAGCAGTGTGGGAAGAAGTTATCTTGCATCTTCCGAAAGACGTCAAAATAGTTTCCCTCAGCGCAACGGTTTCGAATGCAGAGGAGTTTGGCGCCTGGCTCGATGAGGTTCGTGGTGACACCAAGGTAATTGTTAGTGAACATCGTCCGGTTCCGCTCAATCAGCACGTGCTATTTGGCTCGGAACTCCTGGATCTCTTCGAGGAATCAAAGGGTTCGGTGCGGGTGAACCCAGAACTCGCGCAGAAACACGCGCAGAAACTTAGGCAACCTACAAATCGTCCGATGCGCGGGCGTCGCGGTTATCCGGGTGGGCCGCGCGATCAGGGGCTAATTCACAAACTCTCTAAACCTGAAATTGTCGAGGTTCTCGACGAGAACGACATGTTGCCGGCAATCTTCTTCATCTTCTCAAGAGCCGGATGTGAGGCTGCCGTGAAAGCTTGCCAGAACTCATCGGTGAGGCTCACCACGACAGAAGAGAAGCAAGAGATTCGGCGAGTCGCAGAAGAAAAGTGCTACAACATCGCCGACGAAGATCTCGATACGCTCGGCTATTTCGAATGGTTGGCCGCGCTCGAGCGGGGAGTGGCCGCTCACCACGCCGGCATGCTTCCGGCTTTTAAAGAGGTGGTCGAAGAGCTTTTTCTTAGAAAACTTGTGCGAGTGGTCTTCGCAACCGAAACTCTTTCGCTCGGCATCAACATGCCGGCCCGAACGGTCGTGCTAGATCGTCTAGACAAGTTCAATGGTGA
>JBFYOO010000134.1:0-3483 GCA_041303785.1 Micrococcales bacterium | reverse complement strand
AACCACGTGGTAGTTGCCATCCTTCGACCTGAAGATTGCTAGAACGTTGCCACCAAGCGTTGCTCTGGTGTACGCGCCCTTTGCGAGATCTTCTACGCCGCAGATTCTTATTGCCATTAGTGGTTACCTCTCGCCAGTTCGAGCTCGATTGATGCGTTTAGTCGTTCTTCGATTGACTCCACGCCAATCTGCTGAATGATTTCGTTCAGGAATCCGCGAACCACGAGCCTGCGTGCGTCAAGTTCGTTGATTCCGCGGGCCTGCAGATAGAACAACTGCTCATCGTCGAAACGGCCGCTGGCACTTGCGTGACCGGCGCCTTCGATTTCACCAGTTTCGATTTCAAGGTTAGGAACCGAGTCTGCGCGTGCGCCATCGGTGAGCAACAAGTTGCGGTTGAGCTCGTAGGTGTCTGTGCCCTCTGCCGCCTTGCGAATCAGAACGTCACCAACCCAAACCGTGTGCGCTCCCTTGCCCTGCAGAGCACCCTTGTAGGTAACTCGTGACTTGCAGTTGGCAACAGCGTGATCAACGTAGCTGCGGTGTTCGAGGTGCTGTCCGGCGTCTGCGAAGTAAAGTCCGAGAAGTTCAACCTCGGCTCCAGGTGCGGTGAACTCTGCGTTAGGGGTAACACGAACGGTCTTGCCGCCAAGTGAAATAACGACATGCTTCAGCTTTGCGTTTCTGCCAATACGGGCAAATTGCGCTGAGGTGTGCACCGAGTCGTCATCCCAGTCTTGAATCGAGACAACGGTCAGCGCGCTCTCGTCGCCAACAATGATCTCAACAATCTCTGCCAGGTTGCCCTTGCCGGTGTGATCGAGAATCACGGTTCCGCGCGAGTGAGTCTTGCTCTGAATGATTAGGTGAGCCGCGCTCTTGTCATCGAGGTTGCTAGCCTTTACGAACGCCGGTTCGCTGGCTTCGCCAGAGAGAGTTAGCTTTAGCGCCTTAGTCGCAGCAGCCCAGGCGTTTGCTGTCGGCAGGTCTTCTGGCAGACCGGCCGTGCCAAAGGTTGGGTCGCTTGCATCCACAAGTTCGCTAGCAAATTCTGACGGAGCCGAAATCTTGAAGTCTGACGACGCGTCTCGCAGCGTGTTGGTGTCTAGCCCGCCCATTCGACCTGAGTCGAGGTAACGCCACTGCTCGTCACGGCCGTCAATCTGGGTGTGCTTGCTCGGGTCGATTGAACGCAGGCGTTCGTTTCTGGTCTGCAGCGGAATGTCGCCGCCACCATGCGAGTGCCCGGTGCTGCCCGGGCGAACGATTGCTTCTGTCACTAGCCAACCGCCCCTTCCATCTGCATCTGAATTAGTTTGTTTAGTTCTAGGGCGTATTCCATCGGGAGTTCCTTGGCAATTGGCTCGATGAATCCGCGAACAATCATCGCCATCGCCTCGTCTTCTGGCATGCCGCGCGACTGTAGATAGAACAGCTGCTCGTCGCTGATTCTTGAAACCGTGGCCTCATGCCCCATGCTCACGTCGTCTTCTCTCACGTCGACAGCCGGGTAGGTGTCGCTGCGTGAGATTGTGTCGACAAGAAGAGCATCGCAACGCACAGTGTTTGCGCTGTGGTGTGCACCCGCAGCAACTTTGATCTCGCCGCGGTATGAAGTGCGACCGCCCGCGCGGGCAATCGACTTCGAGATGATTGATGAAGAAGTGTGAGGTGCGAGGTGAATCATCTTCGCACCAGCGTCTTGGTGCTGGCCTTCGCCGGCAAAAGCAACCGAAAGAGTCTCGCCTCGCGCGTATTCACCAGCAAGGATGATCGACGGGTACTTCATGGTTACCTTCGAGCCGATGTTTCCGTCAACCCATTCCATGGTTGCGCCCTCGTGCGCGATTGCGCGCTTGGTAACCAGGTTGTAGACGTTGGTCGACCAGTTCTGAATCGTCGTGTAGCGAACGCGTGCATTCTTCTTCACGATGATTTCAACTACGGCAGAGTGCAGCGAGTCGCTGTTGTAAATAGGTGCGGTGCAACCCTCGATGTAGTGAACGTATGAACCCTCGTCGGCAATGATCAGGGTGCGCTCAAACTGCCCCATGTTCTCGGTGTTGATTCGAAAGTAGGCCTGAAGTGGAATCTCAACGTGAACGCCCTTTGGAACGTAGACGAAGCTTCCGCCAGACCAGACGGCGGTGTTTAGTGCAGCAAACTTGTTGTCACCGGCTGGAATAACGGTTCCGAAATACTCTTCGAAAAGCTCAGGGTGCTCTTTTAGAGCAGTGTCGGTGTCTAAGAAGATGACGCCCTGTTTTTCGAGCTCTTCGTTGATCTGGTGGTAGACCACCTCAGATTCATACTGGGCTGCAACACCTGCTACAAGGCGTGAGCGCTCTGCTTCTGGAATGCCAAGGCGCTCATAGGTGTTACGAATGTCTTCTGGCAGGTCTTCCCAGCTCTGTGCCTGCTTCTCGGTCGAGCGCACGAAGTACTTGATGTTGTCGAAGTCGATTCCGCTGAGGTCGCTACCCCAGGCCGGCATTGGCTTGCGCTCGAAGAAGTTGTAACCCTTCAGGCGGGTTTCGAGCATCCAGTCTGGTTCGCTCTTCTTCTCAGAGATGTCTCGAACGACGTCTTCGTTGATGCCTCGTTTGGCGCTTGTGCCAGCGGCATCGCTATCAGACCAGCCAAATTCATAAACGCCTAGAGAGTCGAGTTCTGAACGGTCAACGATGTCGGTCATGTAGCACTCCTTCTCGGGTTCGAATGATCATTTCGACCCATGATTTAGAACAAACGATTCGCAGCGAAATTCCCGAGAAGAGCTTAGGTCGGTTATCTGCGGCTGGCCGTGCGAAACTAGAGATGTTCTAGCGCATTGCTGAATCTGGGAACAAGTCTAACCTTTGCGCTGTTTATCTGACTAGACCCCAAGAGAGGCATCTGTTGTTTTCACCAGCCCGAATCAAGCTCTATGTATGGCTTTCTCTCGCTAGCCAGATACTGATCGTCGTTACCGGCGGTGCCGTTCGGCTTACCGCTTCGGGGTTGGGCTGCCCGACCTGGCCAAAATGCACAGATGATTCGTTTACAAACGTTCCCGAGCAGGGCATCCACGGCTTTATCGAGTTCGCCAATCGCCTGCTTACCTTCGTGCTAATCATCATCGCGCTGCTCACCTTTATTGCCATCATGCGAAGCGGCAAGGCAAAGCGTCGCGGCATGGTTTGGCCATCGCTGAGCCTCGGGCTTGGAATCATCGCGCAGGCTGTCATTGGTGGCATCAGCGTTCTCACCAATTTGAATCCGTGGGTTGTCGGCCTGCACTTTATTGTCAGCACCATTCTCATTTCCATTGCTTCGATTTTGGTTTGGCGTTTCTACAAGCCAGAGCACCAACCGATTCCATATTCGGTTTACCTACTTACCCCATGGATAGCGATTAGCGGATTCACGTCGCTCGTAATCGGAGTGGCTGTAACCGGTGCCGGACCACACGCTGGCGACGCTAACTCGCCGAGAAACGGTCTC
>JBFYOO010000133.1:0-2506 GCA_041303785.1 Micrococcales bacterium | reverse complement strand
GCTCGAAGGTGCTGTTCGAACTGTGATGTTGCCGAACCCTCGATCGAAAAGTGCCCCGAGTTGTGCGGGCGCATTGCCAACTCGTTGATCAAGATTCGCCCATCGCGCGCTTCAAACATTTCGACTGCTAGAACTCCGGTTACACCAACATCTTCTGCGACGGCTCTTGCGATTTTCTCGCAGCGCTCGAGAATTTCTGAGCTTGCGTTTGGTGCTGGGGCAATTACGACAGAACAGACACCGTCAACCTGACGGGTTTCAACCAGCGGCCAGGCCGCAAATTCGGCACTAACACTTCTTGCCGAAAGCTGCGCGAGTTCGCGAACAAAATCGACTTTCTCTTCTGCGAGAAGTGAGCCACCAAAATTGTCGATGTTGTCGAGCCAGTCTTGCGCATCGGCAGCAGAACGAACTACGCGAACGCCTTTGCCGTCATAGCCACCAATCGGTGTCTTTAAAATTGCAACTCCACCGACGCTCTCGATGAATTCCTGTAGGTCGTCAGCAGATTTAATCTCGCGCCAAACCGGCATGGGCAAATTGAGTGCCGAGAGTCTTTGGCGCATCTTCAGTTTGTTCTGCGCAAAGGCAAGAGCCTTCGAAGGTGGCTGCACTGAAACCGAATCGGCTTCGAGCGCGCGAAGCACTTCTAGCGGAACGTGCTCATGATCAAATGTGATTACATCAACCGTTTTGGCAAATCGCTCGACAACCGAAAGCTGGCTGTAATCACCAATCGTGCTCGCGAACGCTTGAGCCGAAGACTTCTCGACCTCGGCTAGCACCGCGAACTCGACTTTTGCGGCTGCCGCAGCGTCACCCATCATTCGGGCTAATTGACCGCCGCCAATGGCGCCGACGCTTGGGTTTTGCATGTCTCTATTGTCGCAGTGAAAAACGGCCAGCAACCAAACGATTAGGCACTTAGCCCAGAGCCAAGCCGGGCCAGCGAGCGCAATTCCTCTGCAATCAACTTTGCCTTTGGCATGCGCTCGAACACTAGTGGCTCGCCATTTCTTCGGCCGAGGGTTAGTTTTCGACCGCGACCAAGGTCGACGGAGTTGATTTCGGCGATGGCAACCTCGGTGGTCTTTTGGCCAAAGATTCCGTCTCTAACGATGAGCCTCGATGTGGTTATCTCGACGTAGAAATTGAGGTGACGAATGGTTGGAATGAGCCAGAAAAACAGAGCCAGCGCAGCCGACACGAAGTAAGCCGCATAGAGAACCCACTGTTCGACAATTCGGTTGCTGACGTAACTCAAAATTGCTGCCGCCAGAAATAGCGCGAGAAGTGTGAAGGTTAGCGTGAACCAGCTGCGCCTAATGCGTGCGAGGAGTTGTTCTTCTTGAAAAGCCACGTGCTAATTGTGTCGCAGGTGCACGACATCGCCAACAGATACCGAACGTGTTTCAGATTCGTTTTGCACAGTCAAGCGACCAATGGAATCAATAGCGATTGCCTTGCCAACAAACTGTTGGTCGTTTGGCAGCAGCACTCGAACTTCGCGACCGATTGTTGAGCAGGTCATGCTGATTTGTTCGTGCAAGTCGGTTGCGTCAAGTTCACCCGCGAGCGCGATGAAATCGTCAAGGTTCAGGCGCAAGTTTTTCAGGTAAGCGGCTAGCAAATCGTCAAGAGAATCAATTTCGATTCTTTCGAGCGCTAACGATGTTGCGGTTTCGACTGGCAACTCTTCAAGCGACTGAAAAGCGTTTACTCCCGCACCGATAACAACGCCAGAGGCATCTGGCAGAAGTTCGCTCAAAACACCGCACACCTTCTTATCGCCGATCAGCACATCGTTGGGCCACTTGACCTGGGCTCGCTGTGAGCCGGCAAACTGCGAAATGGCATTTGCCATAGACATGCCGGCAATGAGCGGCAGCCAGGCAAACTGGGTCGCTGCAACCGAGGTTGGTCGAAGCAACACCGAAACGAACAGCGAGCTGCCTGCCGGTGCCTTCCACTCGCGACCCGATCGCCCTCGCCCAGCGGTCTGCTCTGAGGTGACCAAAACCGAAAAGTCTGGGTAGGCCGTCGAATCGGCTGTCGCCGCGGCGATTAGGTCGCTGTTGGTTGAGCCGGTTGACTCGACCCAATCGAGTCGCTTGGCCAACTGAGCCGACTGTGAGAAGTTCATGGCTAAAGGCTAGTCTCTGTAGCAATTCACAACGAAAAACCCATTTTGCTTTCGGATATCTTCAAAAGAACGGGGGTTTACAAGGGCTAGGGTTGCTTTTATGACTACCCCGAAACCAGTCGACGACCTTTCGACCACAGCCGGCAAACTTCAGGATCTCAAAAACCGCTACTACGAGGCGGTTCACGCCAGCGGTGAAGCGGCCGTTGAAAAGCAGCACGCTAAGGGCAAGAAGACCGCTCGCGAGCGCATCGAGATGCTGCTCGACGAAGGCTCGTTCGTTGAGCTAGACGAATTCGTGCGCCACCGTTCGACCGCGTTCGGCATGGACAAGAACCGACCATACGGTGACGCGGTGGTCAC
>JBFYOO010000132.1:0-10696 GCA_041303785.1 Micrococcales bacterium | reverse complement strand
ACCCGTAAGAAGAGTGGTCAAATCTCTTCTGCAAATCAGGTGTCTAGGCCGACCTGGCGCAATTGGTAGCGCATCGCACTTGTAATGCGAGGGTTAGGGGTTCGAGTCCCCTGGTCGGCTCCAATGATGAAAATCTCGCATTTCCGTTGAGATGTTTAGCGGCAGTTGCTAACTAAATCCCGAAGACTATGCTGGAACAACGTTCGGCTAAAAGGGGAAAGAAATATGTTTTGCCGTTTCTGTGGTGCTGATGAGAAAGCCGATGCAATTTTTTGCAGCAAGTGCGGTTCGAGAATTGCGGCTAGTGATCAGTCGGGCAGCGCTTCTCAAGAGTCCGATTTGCCCTTGACATATTCTGAGCCAGTTCAGAAGAAGACGTCGAATAAGGCTCTGATCGTTATGCCTATTGTCGCTGTGCTTGCAGTTATCGCTGTTGTCTTTGGTCTTCAGTCGAACCAGGTGGTTGAAGAAGCATATGTACCTGCAGAATCAGAGATTATCAAAGAACCAATAATCGACAAGTCGTGGGTGCCGGCTGGATTTGAATGGTATTCAGATGAATTTGCGACCAAGTGGGTCACCCAAGAAGGCGACTGGCCATGCGAAGACTGCAACTTTTGGAAGCTCAAGGTTGTTCCGCAGTACAACTGCTCCAGAGGTGTTTACGCAGAATTGAACATGCTGGATTATGCCGACACAGTTGTCGACTGGTCTAATGACAGCCTACCGAGCCTATCTGCCGGACAAACTGGGCTTCTAGTATTTAAGAATTTCCCTTACGACGAAGGCATCGACTCGGGTCAATTGACCCAGTTGAATTGCAATCGCTAGTTTCGGTATCTAACTAAGCGCCCAGTGCGCTAAGAGCTTCGAAAATCAAGAACGCTGGCCAGACCAGTGACTTCAGCACTCCGAGAACGCCATCCCAGAAGCCATCGGCCGTAGAGATGAAGTAAATGGCTGAACCGATGATGCCAAGCCCATAGAACGCAGATGGGTTTCCATTTCCGCTCAAGTTAACGTTTACGTTCTTGAATTTCTTCTTCAAGCTCTTCTTCACTTTCTTTTTTACTTTCTTCGCAATTTTTTCTGCTTTGAATTCACTCATGGGCAGATTTTAGCCTTCGGTGAAAGTAATGCTTACTGAATTGATGCAGTAGCGATCGCCGGTTGGAGTTTGCGGTGCATCTTCGAAAACGTGACCGAGGTGGCAGCCGCAGGCAGCGCACCGAACCTCAGTTCGAACCATGCCGTGCGAGCGGTCTTCGATTAGCTCGACCGCATCGCCGACTTTAGGCTCGTAGAAACTCGGCCAACCGCAGTGCGAGTCAAACTTCGTCTCGCTCTTGAAGAGCTCGGCTCCGCAGCCACGGCACGAAAAAGTGCCAACGCGCGCCTCTTCTAGAAGTTCACCCGTGTAGGCGCGCTCGGTGCCGGCTTCGCGAAGCACATGATATTCAAATTCGCTGAGTTCGGCACGCCACTCATCATCGCTCTTGTTTACCGAATAAGTCATTGAAACTCCGTTTCGATTGTGTTTCGAAGCCTAATATTAGGCTCGAGTGCGAAAGAGAAAAACACGGAGACATGGCAGATAAATTCCCCACGGATGAGTTCGACGCCGCTCCCGTTCACGGTGGCCGTCACCGCATTCGTCGCACCGCGAGGCATCGCATCCTAGAGTTTATGAAAATTGCATCTTTCTCGGCAATCGTGGCGCTGGTTGGATATGTCGGTCTCAAGGGAATTGACAGTCTGAACTTCTTTACAGACAACTCGACAGTTGCTGCGCAGCCGGTAGTCGAAGAGCAGAAGCCGCTGGTTGTTGTGCTCGACGCCACAGACCAGCAGGGATTCGCGGGCAAGTGGGCGTTGACCCTTGCCAATGCCGGGTTCAACGTGGCTAGCGCCGCTAACTACAAGCCGGCCGATCGAGCCGAGCGCGAAAAAACTGTTGTGCACATCAGATCGGCGGCCGACCAGGCAACAGCAGAGGCAATCGCAAAAAGGTTCAAGTTTGCAACCGTGCTGGTTTCAACACAGTTTGCCGATGCAATCACTGTGGTTCTGGGCACCGATCTAGAGCAAAACTAGCTTTTTCGCCATTTCATTACACTTCGATAACAAGCAAGAAAAGTACCTTTTGCCCTGTTATTCGCTGCGGCGAAGGGCTAGTGTTGGGAATGGTCGTAACAGTACGCAGCATCCGCTTCATTTGCCGTTCGACTGAGACCCGGTTATCGGGTCTGTCTAATAGCAACAGGAGTATGGAATGGCACAAGGAACCGTAAAGTGGTTCAACTCTGAAAAGGGTTTTGGCTTTATCACTGAAGATGGCGGAGCAGACGTTTTCGTCCACTTCTCAGCGATCAAGGGCGATGGCTACAAGGAACTAAAAGAAAACCAGCGCGTTTCTTTCGACATCAAGGATGGCGACAAGGGCAAGCAGGCAGACAACGTAGTCGCAATCTAAGACCACAGTCTTGAGAAGGCCCCGAGAAATCGGGGTCTTTTCGCATTTCTGGCCAATATTCGGGTTTGCACTCTCGGGGCTAGAGTGCCAAAATGGATTAGCACTCCACATCAGAGAGTGCCAACGAACTAAGCAAACGGGAGAAACCCAAAATGGCAAAAATTATCGCATTTGACGAGGAAGCTCGTCGCGGTCTCGAGCGCGGATTGAACATTCTCGCTGACACCGTGAAGGTCACTCTTGGCCCACGCGGCCGCAACGTTGTTCTAGAGAAGAAGTGGGGCGCTCCGACCATCACTAACGATGGTGTTTCGATCGCTAAAGAGATCGAACTCGAAGACCCATTCGAGCGCATCGGCGCAGAACTCGTAAAAGAGGTCGCAAAGAAGACCGATGACGTTGCCGGTGACGGAACAACCACCGCAACAGTTTTGGCTCAGGCCTTGGTTCGCGAAGGTCTGCGCAACGTTGCAGCCGGCGCCGACCCAATCACCTTGCGTCGCGGAATCGACAAGGCAGTTGCCGCTGTAATCGCAGAGTTGCACGTAATCGCGCAGCCTGTGAGCACAAAAGAGCAGCGTGCGGCAACCGCATCTATCTCTGCTGGCGACCCTTACATCGGTGAGCTGATTGCAGAAGCAATCACCAAGGTCGGAAAAGAAGGTGTTGTCACCGTTGAGGAGTCAAACACTTTCAACACCGAACTAGAGCTAACCGAAGGAATGCGTTTCGACAAGGGCTTTATCTCGGCATACATGGTCACAGACCCTGAGCGCCAAGAAGCAGTTCTCGAAGATGCATACGTTCTAATTGCAAACTCAAAGATCTCAAACATGAAAGATCTTCTGCCAGTAGTTGACAAGGTTATGCAGTCGGGAAAGCCGCTGTTGATCATCGCCGAAGATGTTGAGGGCGAAGCTCTTGCAACTTTGATCGTCAACAAGATTCGCGGAATCTTCAAGTCGGTTGCCGTCAAAGCGCCTGGTTTCGGCGACCGCCGCAAGGCAATGCTTCAAGACATTGCAATTCTCACCGGCGGTCAGGTTATCGCCGAAGAGGTTGGCCTAAAGCTAGAGAACACCACTCTCGATCTATTGGGTCGTGCTCGCAAGGTTGTTATCACCAAGGATGAGACCACCATCGTTGAGGGTGACGGCACAGCTGAGGCAATCGCAGGTCGCGTTGAGCAGATTCGTCGCGAACTTGATAAGACCGACAGCGACTACGACCGCGAGAAACTACAGGAGCGCCTCGCAAAGCTTGCCGGTGGTGTTGCTGTCATCAAGACTGGTGCGGCTACCGAGGTTGAGCTCAAAGAGCGCAAGCACCGCGTAGAAGACGCAGTTCGCAACGCAAAGGCTGCCGAAGAAGAAGGCATCGTCGCCGGTGGTGGAGTTGCTCTTTTGCAGGCTGGCAAGGTTGCATTCGAGAAGCTTCAGCTATCTGGTGATGAGGCAACCGGCGCGAACATCGTTCGCGTTGCAATCTCAGCACCGCTGAAGCAGATCGCAATCAACGCCGGTCTAGAGCCGGGTGTTGTTGCAGAGAAGGTGGCCAACCTGCCGGTCGGTCACGGGCTCAACGCAGCAACCGAAGAGTATGTCGACATGGTTGCAGCAGGCATCATCGACCCGGTTAAGGTGACTCGTTCTGCGCTGCAGAACGCGGCATCGATCGCCGGACTGTTCCTAACCACCGAAGCGGTAGTCGCGGACAAGCCACAGCCGGCGTCTGCAGCACCTGCACCTCAGGGTGGCATGGACTTCTAAAGTCAGTTCAACAAAGCGGGTGGTCTTCGGATCACCCGCTTTGCTTTAACCGAATGCGTTGGTTGAGAAATTTAGGTTTAGTAACTAGCTTGCGAAAAGACGAAGGTTAGCGTTTTCGATTTCTTCATATTGTTGAGCGGCATAGGCCAGCGCAATTCCGAGTTCCCCCAACTGTGTCTGCACTGCCGTGGCAGTTGTGTGCCAGCGCAGAGCTAACTCTTGGAATTGGTTTGCAGCTAGACCGCGCCAAGAGTCTTGCAGTGATTGCAGTTGCGAGTGAAGCGAACCGATGTCGGTTTGCACGCGACCGATAGTGTTCTGAATTGCCGTATTTGCTGCGAGAACCTGCTCGCTATCAACTTGAAATTGTGTCATGCACAAATACTTGTCATTCACTCAAGCCCGCGCGAAACAGCTGAAAAATTGTTAGTAAATCTCATCGTTTGCTAACGGTGAATTACTTGAGTGGCAGCGTAATTCTGAAGGTTGCCCCGCCGCCAGGTGTCTCGAGAGCTTTCACGTCTCCGCCATGGCGAGTAACTATGGTCTTCACGATCGAGAGGCCAAGACCGCTGCCACCGGTTTCTCTGTTTCGCGAATTGTCTGCACGGTAGAAACGTTCAAAAACCTTGTCGCGAAGTGATTTTGGAATTCCCTCGCCATGATCGCGAACTTCGATAACAGCTTTGCCCGATGCCTCGGCAAGGGCAATCTCGATTCGGTCTTTCGCGTCAGAAAACTTAACTGCGTTGACCAAAAGATTGGTTAGAACCTGCCGAATAGCAGAGGCGTCAACGTCAGCCTCGAGTGCAAAATCAGCCGCAAGTTCTTTGCCAGCCAGATCAACCAGGGCAAATTCGTTTTTTGATCCGTTTGCGCCGGCATCGCGAATTGAGAGAGCGGCCAGTTGGGCTAGGTCGTGCTTGGTCTTAGTCAATTCGAAGGTTTCATCCATGCGAGCCAGTGCCAAGAGGTTTTCTACAAGTTCTGACATGCGAATCGACTCGCTCTCGATGCGGCCCATTGCCTCATCGATGTCGGCCTTTTTCTTGAGACCACCGATTCGATAGAGCTCGGCATAACCACGAAGGGTTACCAGGGGCGTGCGAAGTTCGTGGCTGGCATCTGCCACAAAGCGCTTCATCTGATCTAGCGCTTTATTTCGCGAAGACATCGCATTGTCGATGCTGTCGAGCATCGAGTTGAGTGAGCCGTTTAGACGGCCGATTTCGGTGTTCTTGTCGGCATCAACCAGTCGTTGACTCGTGTCACCGGCGGCAACCATGGCCGCCGTGCGCTCAACCTCGCGCAGGGGGCGAAGAGCGGATGTAATGGTGAGCCAAATCGCGAGGCCGCTAAGCGTGAGCAAGAAGAAGCCGAAACCGGTTCCGATTGCCCCATACTGCGCAATCAGTCGGGCGTTGGTCACGTCGGGCAGCGCGATCACAATCGAACCGTTCGCTGTGGTTAGGGGAGTGGCAACCATTCGCCAGCTGCCCAGGTCTCGGTAGCCCCTCTTTGAGCTCACTTCGATGTCGAAGGGCCGACCTTCTGTGGCAAGCACAGCCTCGAGCGTGAAGGCGTTCAAGTTGGGCACGGCATTCTTGGCATTTGCCGAAGAGACGAGCCCAAAGAGTAGAGACCCTCTGCTGTCGAGAAACGCGATGTAGTAGTCACTCGGAAGCCTCGGCAGAGTCACCTGTCTGGTGGCCAGACGGGCTTCGAGAAGCAACGGTTCTTCGTCGGCCAGCGCGGCGGCAGTGCTGGTTAGCAGCGTGTCGGTATTTTCTTGCAGATAGGTTCTGAGCAGCGAAATCGTGCCAAAACTCGAAAGAGTTAGCAGCAGCCCAATCAGCGCGATAGACATCACGGTGAGTTTGATTCTCAGCGAAATGCGATCGTTGAGTGCCGCTAGCTTTTCTTTCACAAGAAAAACTTACTTCTTTGGCATCGGTGCCACATACATGTAGCCAACGCCGCGCTTTGTGCGAATAAGTGGCTCAGTGGTAACCGGGTCTAGCTTCTTTCTTAAGTATGAAACGTAAGACTCAACGATTCCCATTTCGCCGTTGAAGTCATAGTTCCAAACGTGGTCGATTATTTGTTCTTTAGAGAGCACGCGATTCGGGTTTGAAATCAAGAATCGAAGCAGCTTGTATTCGGTTGGGCTGAATTCGACGATGTGACCGTTTACGAAAACATCGTGCGCGTCTTCGTTGATTCTTATTTCGCCAACCTCGATTACCGAGCTATCGCTTTCTTTGGTTTTGGTGCGTCGCAAAATTGCATGGATGCGGGCTACGACTTCGTCTAGCCCGAAAGGCTTAGTTACATAGTCATCGCCACCAACGGTCAATCCGGTAACGCGGTCTGCTTCTTCATCGCGGGCCGAGAGAAAAAGCACCGGAACGTTGATGCCTTTGGCGCGAATGGCTTTCGTAACGCTGAAGCCATTCATGTCTGGAAGCATGACATCGAGCAGGATGATGTCTGGCGCGGCTTTTTCGGCTGCCAGAACTGCTTCATTGCCATTGCCGACTGCGGCCACGCTGAATCCGGCAAAGCGCAGTTGGCGGCTGAGAAGATCGCGAATGCTGGGCTCGTCATCGACGACTAGAACCTTGATGTTTTCCATGCTCTAAGTGTCAGCGAATTGACTGTGAGAAGTCTGGGAGTCATCTGCGTGGCAGATGCAAAAACTCACAGGTCGAAAGCGTCGAGAATTTCGTAGCTGTAGCCCTGCTCGGCCAGAAAACGCTGGCGATTCTGAGCGAAGTCTTGGTCAACCGTGTCGCGCGAGATAAGCGTATAGAAGCTGGCAGTGCGACCATCGACCTTGGGCCTCAGCAAACGGCCGAGTCGCTGCGCTTCTTCTTGGCGGCTGCCGTATGAGCCTGAAATCTGAATTGCCACCGAAGCCTCTGGCAGGTCAATCGAGAAGTTGGCCACCTTCGAAACCACCAGAGCTGTGATTGCGCCGGTGCGAAACAGCTCGAAAAGACGCTCGCGCTCATCAACCGGAGTCTCGCCGGTAATCATCGGCATATCGAGCGCATCGGCGATCGTGTGAATCTGATCGAGATACTGACCGATTATCAAAGTTGGTTCACCGGCATGCTTGGTCAAGAGTTTTTTGATTACTTCAATCTTCATTGGTGAGGTGGCAGCGATTCGATAGCGATCTTCTTGATTCGCCATCGCATAGTTCAGCCGCTCTTCTTCTGGCAGATCAATTCGAATCTCAAAACAGGCAGCAGGGGCGATGTATCCCTGAGCTTCAATTTCTTTCCATGGTGCATCGAAACGCTTCGGGCCGATGAGAGAAAACACATCGCCTTCTTTGCCATCTTCACGAACCAGAGTTGCGGTGAGGCCGAGTCTTCTGCGCGCCTGCAGATCGGCCGTCATCTTGAAAATCGGTGCGGGCAGCAAGTGCACCTCGTCGTAAACAATCAGTCCCCAGTCATTTGCGTTCAGCAAAGAGAGGTGCGCGTATTCGCTCTTACGTTTGGTGGTCAAAATTTGGTAGGTGGCGATAGTTATTGGCTTGATCTCTTTCACTGACCCGCTGTATTCGCCAATTTCATCCTCTGTAAGGGTTGTGCGCTTTAAGAGTTCGGCTTTCCACTGGCGCGCGCTCACAGTGTTGGTCACCAAAATCAAGGTGTTGGTTTTTGCAACCGCCATCGCGGCCGCGCCAACAATCGTTTTTCCGGCGCCACACGGCAAAACCACAACGCCCGAGCCCCCCTGCCAGAACTTGTCTACGGCTTGCGTTTGATAATCACGGATGTGCCAGGTGCCATCGGTAAGCGCAATTTCGTGCGGTGTTCCTGGGGTGTAACCGGCGAAGTCTTCGGCTGGCCATCCCAGTTTGAGAAGTTCTTGTTTGACCTGACCTCGCGCCCAAGGCTGAATCTTGAAGGCGGTCTGGTTGATGCGCCCGTCGAGAAGTTCGGCGATTTTGCGGTGTTTGGTGGCTTCGGCCAAGATGGCTGGCTCTTGGCTAACTAGCTCGAGCTCGCCGGCTGCGTCTCGCTGAATGATCAAGCGCCCGTAGCGATTCATGGTCTCGGTGATGTCTGTGCGCACCGAGGTGGGCACTGCAAACTTTGCGTAGCGATCGAGCACGCCGAGCACGAAATCGCTGTCGTGGCCCGCGGCTCGCGCGTTCCAAAGCCCAAGCTTGGTGATGCGGTAGGTGTGAATGTGCTCGGGCGCGCGCTCGAGTTCTGCGAACACCGCAAGCTCGTGGCGGGCCTCGCCGGCTAGCTCATGGTCGACTTCGAGCAGGGCGGTTTTGTCGCTCTGAACGATTAGTGGTCCGCTGGTCATCCTTATAGCCTATTGAATCGAGATGCTCACAACCGAGCTCAGTGGCAAGGTTCGTTCGAGATCGGCTTTGCGGTCTTTCGCTCGAAGCCTGCCGTTTGCAACTCCTACCGGTTCGACCAGGTATTCCACCTGTTCGCCGTTCGACGTGTTCAGCACAATGACCATCTTGGCCTTGTACTTGATTGCTAGTTGAATCTGGCGCAGCAGGTCGTCGTCATCTGGGTTGCTTGTGCCTTGGGTGTCTGCTTGACGCATGCGGGTGATATCTTCAACAACACTCTTTCGTTGTTCTGAGACTTTGTTTTTCGAAGACAGCTTCTGTGGCGACATCACTTCGCCTATTTCATCGACTCGCACCGCGACAAAGTTTGCTTCGCGCAAAGCAAAGTAAACCAACTCGGCTTCGAAGCGAGAATGCAAACTGCCTGCTTCGTCGAAGTGAAGTGCGAAAGGCTTCAATCTCTGGTCGTTGTGAATCTCGGCGAGCAAAATTTTGTCTGTCGAAACAATTTGGCTATGAGCGCCAGACTTCGTTGCATAAACCTTGAGTCTGGCGAATCTCGACTCAGCCTCTTTCAGAAGGTAGTCGACCGGCTGCGGCAACTCCTTGGCCGAGAGCCGAAGAAGCAGCTCTCGAATTTCGACAATCGAAAGACCGGTCTCGAGCCCGTGGCTAACCGACAGCGCAGAGAGCCTGTAGCTACTTGCCATGCCGATTTGCTCTGTATCTGCGAAGCGGCGAAGGCTGATTTCAATCTCGGTTGGAAGCGGGCTTGGCGCAATCAGAGTTAGGTCGGCCTGAATGATTACCCGCTCGGCCGCAGAAGGCAGCCCAGCGATGGCTCTCTCGCTGGCGTTCTGTAGCGACGAAGCCAATAGCCCGAGCCAAGTGGTTGCCTGCGAGTTGGCAATTAGACCGATCAAGTTGGCGATCTCGGCAACTTTCTTTATGCGGTTTGTCGCAGTCGAATCTGCGAATGGGTAAACCTCTGCCAATCGCCTCTCAAAGCTCTCGCCTGGCAGAATCGCAAGCAATTCGCGAGCTGCCTCGTCGCCCAGAAGTGACAACCAGGTTTCGGCCAGGTGGCTCCAGCGTTCGCGGTCACTCCAAGAAATCCAGTTCTCTGCTCGTTGCCCAAGTTGCCAGCGCGAACCTTCGATTTCAGCGAGGCTAGCAAATTGCGCGAGCTCAAAAACCTGTTTCGCATATTCATTCGACTTGCTCAGGTGAGCAGCGAGTCTTTTAACGTCTGGAAGGCCTACTCCGCGTTTTCCGACTTCGCGAATGTATCGCTGCTCAAGTTCAAAAATTAGTTCAGTTAGGGCTTGAATCACTTCGAAGATTGCGAGGCTCGCATCGCGGTCAATGTCGGCTGCTGACAGTTCGCGTTGCTCGCTGGCTGAAAC
The DNA here is from genome assembly GCA_041303785.1 of Micrococcales bacterium. GTDB lineage: Bacteria > Actinomycetota > Actinomycetes > Actinomycetales > Microbacteriaceae > Rhodoluna. Next base: position 712 of record JBFYOO010000132.1, on the reverse strand, counting down.
TACTTCGAGGTTAGAGATTTTTCTGTGCGCACCAATTGTTGCCATTGCATCGACAGTGCTCGCGAAAATCTTTGCACCTTGATCTGTGCGCTCGGCCAGCATCAAGTCAAAGACAAAGTCACCGAATTCTGACTTCTTGCCTTCACGCAGACTTTCTAGTTGCTCAAACTGGCGCACGGTTAGCGAGCTGAGTGCTGGCACCAGTGATTTAGCGTTTGATAGTGCGTCTGCCATGTCGAAGAAGTCTCGCAGGTGCGCAGAATTGAGCATTCGCAGTTGAATAACGCGCTCGAGCGAAGCGTCGTCTAGCTTTCGAAGTGCGCTAGCTATTCGAAGTTGATCGCTCACAAGCCCATCCGGCTAACCGCGTGGATTTTTGCGAGAGCGCCTGCGCATGCTTGCGATTAGCAAAGCGATTATCAGCACGAAGGCGAATGGCAGGCCAACAAGGGGCAGTTGAGTGAGAATCGCCCACGGTTGCCCACCAAACAATCGGGTTAGCAGGGCCACAATCATCGCTAGAAGAGATACGGCAACGACTGAGGCTGCCATGACCGCTAGAACAGACTCGACCCTGTTCTCGTTCTTTTGTGAATTTGCCATCCTTCAAGCCTACCCGCGCATATGCGCCCTAGTCTCGGGGCGGTTCGAAGGCTAAAATGGCAAGGTCTTATTGAAAGAGGTTCAAATGCCAACCGGCAAAGTTAAGTTT